>NZ_JAMOKH010000020.1:0-101742 GCF_023656585.1 Bacteroides sp. B1-V-101
GTAAATGTACTTAAATAATATTGTAAATGAAAGATAAATATCTTATTAATAAGATGAAAAGACGATATTCATGTAAGATAAATGTATAAAAGATAAAAGAAAAAGTATAATGCGTTTTCCCTGGAAAGAAGCTTCATTTTCATCGGCTAATGTACTATGGCTGCCCGGCTAATGGAGATTAGCCGATTGACTAATGAAGGATAGCTGATCAGCTAATCTGCATTAGCCTCTGATGTTTGCGCCTTCAAAGATACAACAGAAAGGCAGGAAAACCTAATGATTCCTACGTTATTTCATAAACGGAAGTATTTAAAGGAATCTATCGAAAACACTTGCAAATTGCTATCCCCGCATTGTAACTTTGATGCACGAAACTTAAAAAAGAACAAATATGATGGAAAAAGTAACCCAAATGATCGCCATGCTGATAAAGGCATGGAAAAAAGAGAGCGTATCACAGATTGACACACCTTCCGTTTCCGCAACGCCCGAACCGAAGCAGCAGTCTCCCAACAACTCCGCCTGCCTGACGGAACGGGTCAACACCTTTCTGCAAACTCACTATGACTTCCGCTACAACCGCCTGACGGAAGAAACAGAATTTCGCCCATTAAGCGGAACAAAGACCGAATTTCGTCCCATCGGAAAACGTGAACTGAACACACTCTGCATGGAAGCTCATGCAGAAGGCATTTCCTGCTGGGATAAAGATGTGAGCCGTTATATTTATTCCACACAGATCGGAGAGTATCATCCCTTCCGGCTTTATATGGACGAACTTCCTCCCTGGGACGGCATCGAGCGGTTGACTCCGCTTGCCCGACGTGTATCCGCACTACCTCTATGGGTTAAGGGATTCCACACATGGATGCTGGGACTGGCCGCCCAATGGGAAGGAAAGACGGGCGTCCATGCCAACAGCCTGGCTCCCATCCTAATCAGTGCCGAACAGGGACGGATGAAATCGACTTTCTGCAAATCGCTGATGCCCAAAGTACTGCAACGTTACTATATGGATAATCTCAAACTGACATCAGAAGGACAGGCAGAACGTCTTCTGTCAGAAATGGGACTGATCAATCTGGATGAATTCGACAAATATGCAGAGAGTAAAATGCCGCTTCTGAAGAATTTAATGCAAATGTCGAGTCTCCATGTCTGCAAAGCGTATCAGCGTAACTTCCGGGACTTGCCGCGTATCGCTTCTTTCATCGGAACTTCCAACCGCTCCGATCTGATGAGTGATCCGACAGGCAGCCGCCGTTTCTTCTGCGTAGAAGTAGAAAAGCCGATAAATTGTGAGGGAATCGAGCATGAACAGATCTTCGCCCAGCTGAAAGCGGAACTTGCCGACGGATGTCCGTATTGGTTCGACAAAGAAACGGAACGTGAAATACAACAGAACAATGCACCCTTTTACCGTACTTGCCCTGCCGAAGAGGTATTTCTCAGCTGTTTCCGCACCACAGCCTCAGCAGAAGAGAAATATCTGCGACTTTCTGCCGCCGATATTTATAAAGAACTGAAGAAACGGAATGCTGCCGCTCTGCGAGGTTTCAATCCGAACCATTTTGCGCAAGTACTGATAAAAATGGGGGTAGAACGGAAGCATACGGAATATGGGAATGTATATTTGGTGGTAAGACGATGATTGAATTTGGTAACACAGCTGAAAGCACTGAAAGCGGTATTCCTTGTTTTCAGGGTAGTGCTTTCAGCCGAAACGCCGATGAACAAAGAGTTTCATGATAAAACTGAACAATCTGAACCCTAATCGGTGCCATAATTCTCAGTGTGATGCAAAGCAGTAGTAAATCATTCAAATCGAGATGAACGAAACACAATTTCACTAACTTCCCACACATTAGTTGCAAATTCTATTCGCTCTATCTAAAATAGTTGAAGAAAATAATAAAATAATAACAGCGGTAAATAGAAAAGATAGGCGGCAAAACATTCATTTAGCCCAAAAATCATTCAATAAACGATCAATTCACCCACCCCAAAAGCCCATTTAAAAGATTGAAAAATTCACCTTAAAAATTGAAAAAAACACCAATTAACGATTTCGCATTTCTCCCATACCTTTGCAATGTCGATAAGGAACAAAAGTTTCTTGCGAAACAAACAAAAGAACAAAACAATAAAATCAGTATATAAACAATTAAAGAAACATTGCCTATTAGAAACAAACAAAATCATTCCTCTCGGAAGTTACTTCTTTTTCCTTATATAATATAAGGGCTTCCCATTAAAAAGAAAATGATGTTTTTAACAAAACAAACGACCCTCATCCTTTAGATGACTCTCCTCAAAAGAAGAAAAAAAACAATTAGCACAGTATGCATTATATATAGTGTACAAACTAAAAAAGAAAATTATAGCATCACACATTAAAATCAAAACAAAAATGAAAGTAAAAAATTTATTATTAGCAGGTTTGGCAGTAGCAGCCATGACAGCTTGTAGCAATGACGAAATCGTTGATAACGGAATTCAGACACCAACTGAAGAAGCGAGCATGAGACTTTATTTCAATTTCGCCAACCAAACAACAAGAGCCAATGGTGATACAACTGGTGACAAGCAAGACGGTAACGATTTAGAATGGACAGTTGATGGAGCAAATATTACAGTACTACTCCAATATCCAAATGACGCTAAGAACATAGTAATTAAAAACTTAAGTCCTGTTTCAGGTAAAGAAAAAACATATGCAACAGAGGAATTTAAAGTTAATGCAGGATCTGGTGTTAAAGTATACGCATTTATTAACCCTGAAAATTTAGAAATTGGTGCAACTACCAATCCTACAACTTTAACTCTTACCACTGCGCAAACATTACCTTCTGAACCGGATGGTTTAGCTTATCTTGTAAATGGAGTTGCCAAAGATAAAAAATTCATGATGAGTGGTAGCACAAGTCTGAATATACAGGCAGGAGCAGATGGAACGGTAAATATAGCTAAAATTAATGTAGACCGTGTAGCAGCTAAATTAGATGAAGGCACAAAATTTGACACTTCAATTTCTATTGCTAATGATGGTATAAAATATAAGAACAAAGACAATGGAGAGGCAAATGTTAGCATTAAATTATTAGCTTACTCATACTCTAACTTGACCAACAATACTTATGCACTAAATGGGATTAAAGAAGCCAGTTTTAATGCGAAAGATATTTATTTACAACCGTATTTCTCACAAGGTTCATATCCGACTGACGGCAACGACAAGAAGGATTACAGATGGATTGCAAAAGACGAACTAAACAAAATCACATACTGTTTAGACAATTACGGAAACAATAACCCGACCAGAGTTCATTACAAAGGTCAAGTCTGCATTGATGGTAAAGAAATCAGCAGTAACTTTTATATTAGAGCGTTGCTCAATCTCACCAATAATGTAGAGTATTATTTCTTTAATAATTTGGATGAAATGAAGGCATACTATAAAGATGAAACAATCAATAGTATTACTGAGGAGACTACTCGTGAAGAACTAAGCAAATTAGGTATTAAAAAATACAATTCGGGGATCTGTTATTACGAAGCTGACATTAAGACAACCCTAGAGAGTCAAACAACAGTATCAATCATGCGTAATAACTGGTACAAATTAACAGTAAAAAATATCAAGGAGATTGGCTATCCTACTCCTGCAAAAGATCCTGAAGATAAAGATACCAAATTAGTAGTTGAAACTACAATCAATCCTTGGACTATTCAAATAAATGACTTCGATCTCTAATCTCTAAATAATACATCGGGAGAGGCTTTCTCCTCTCCCGATAATATTTTTTCTTCTCTACAGAAACAGAGCATTACATACAAACAAAACATACGCTCCACAAAAGCATAAAAAAGAAATGATGAAACAAATATTAACTACCATACAAGAAAAGGCAAACAAAATATTGTTACTTGCAATATTGGCTGGTGCAATCACATCTTGTGATTCAGTATTGAATTACAATGAAGATTGTGACATCGAATATTGTGTCAAGTTCAAGTATGACTACAATATGGAAGAAAAAGACGTATTTGCCGAACAGGTAAGAACCGTCACTCTTTATGCTTTTGATGATAACAACAACCTTGTTTACCAAAAGACCGATGAAGGTGAACCATTGAGTGAAGGAGACTACGCAATGAACGTGGTTGGAATAGACCCTTCTCAATACCGCTTAGTAGTATGGGCTGGGTTAAATGACGAATCATTTGCAGTTCCTTTGTTATATCCGAATCAAGCAAAGATTGATGAACTGACTGTAAAAACATTACGCAAACAAGCTACCCGAAGCACCTCCGAAGATGAAAAGGATCAATATATAGTAGACAACAGTCTATATTCGCTTTGGCACGGTGAAGTAAAAAAAGGACCGACCACCCGCAGTGGAAGGCAGCAAATCACCAATGTGTCATTAGTGAAAAACACCAATACTATCCATGTTATTGTCGCACAAGTCAATCAATCCAATGGACCAATAACAAAAGCATTGACAGAAGAAACTTTCCAATGTGCAATATACGATGATAACGGATATATGAACTATGACAACTCATTGCTCGAAGACAATTTATTAACATATAAACCATACAATACCAAAGCCGAAGTTGTAACAACAAGAGCTTTTAGTGCAGAAAACGAACCTGCCAAAGAATATAACGGCATCACCTGTGATGTAAGTGTAGCAAGACTTGTGAAGGGACAAACTCCTGAATTAACGATCAAGAATTCTCAAACACAAGAAGTCTTATTCCACAGTGACGACCTGATAAAATACTTCGAAGAAGTAGATGCGGAAAAATATAAAGATCGAAATTATTCTCTCCAAGAATACTTGGACCGTGAAGATGAATATACCATAAAGATTTTTGTAGACGAAAAGCTTGCACTCATCAAAACTGTAATTGATGTAAATGACTGGATCATCCAAATTAATGATATTGAACTTTAATACAAAAAAAGAATGAAATACTCTAAATTGACATATTATTTGCTGGCTATCCTCTGTATGATGGCAACGTCGTGTGTCACGGACGGAGTCATGGATGAGTGTCCAGATAGTAGCAAGAACCAACAAATAGTAAAAGATGCACGAGTAAGTCTCGTACTGAATTTTGCTATTAATAGTTCCGTAACAAGAGCTGGAGAAACGGACGGAGACCATACTGACGGAGAAATAAAAGAACGAAAAATAAAAGATGTACATATATATGCGTTCCAAAATAACCAATTCAAAGAAGAAGTAAAGTATGTATCAATTTTTGGAACAGACGGAGAGATAACACGCACTATACAAGGTAGATTGCTTGAAAGTTATGATGCCAATATTGCCGTTAAACTTGTTGTAATTGTAAATGGCGGAAACAAGAAGGTGATAACCTCAAGTAACCCAATTATTAATAGTAATACAACGCCAAAAGCACTATATGATCAATTAGTATTCAATTACAATGCGAATGATGATTGGAGTACTTATATCCCCATGACAGGAATATGTGAAATACAGCCACTCCAAGAAGGGGATTATAATACTGCAAAATTAGAATTAACGCGTGCCGTTGCAAAAGTTAACGTAACAGTAAATGAAGGCAAAGGTTTAGATAATTTCAGAATTACTGAAATCAGATTATGCAACTATAATACATCAGGCTATTGTGCCTCTAATGATCTGAGTAAACCGTATATTCCGACTAATGTTCAGCAATCCACAACACCAATATCTTCCGGTGCCATCACAGATGCAGAAATGAATGCTTATGAGAACCATTTATATCTTCCGGAACATAAGAATGTAGGTGTAACGGGTAAAAAAGCTTATTTAGAAATCGATGCAATGGTTAAAGGAGAAAGCAAAACTTATACATTAGCATTTGCTCAAAATGGAAATCCTCATGATGTCTTACGTAACTATATATACGTTTTCAATATCAGAAGTGTGAAAATGGATATTGATGTTACATCAACATTAGAGTACGAAGTGAAAGCATGGAATGAAGAAACAGTTGATATCCCGTCATTCAATTAATACAAGGAGGAAAATCAGATGAAAAAGCAAAACAACATATTAGCAGTAATAAAGAATATAATATATCTGGTATTTGCATGTATAGCTCTTAATGCCTGCACGGACGAAGAAATATATAAGTCAGCAACTGTAAAAGAAGGGATTCCAGTAACAATAGATTTTGGTCTATCAATCACAGGTATGGACAAAGTAACCACCCGTGCACTTCCTACAACAGAAGAAAGTAGAATAAATGACCTCTATGTATTAGTATTTGATATGAGTGGAAAGTTGAAGACTCGCAAATTCTACCCTACAAGCGAAATAAACAGTAATTTGGAAAATAAAGAAAGCGGAACTCTCAAATTAGATACTTATAGCGGTCAGAGTCGTATTTATGCAATAGCCAATGCAGAAACCAACGAATTAACATCCATACTCAAAGAACTGG
Source organism: Bacteroides sp. B1-V-101 (assembly GCF_023656585.1). Taxonomy (NCBI): domain Bacteria; kingdom Pseudomonadati; phylum Bacteroidota; class Bacteroidia; order Bacteroidales; family Bacteroidaceae; genus Bacteroides; species Bacteroides sp. B1-V-101. Next base: position 6,469 of record NZ_JAMOKH010000020.1, read on the forward strand.
AGGAAGTAAATAGCATTGATGATTTGTCCAAAGTAATCATTAGCATGAAAGAAGCAAATGTACAGCGTACACAAGGTAGCTTAGTTATGAGCGGTACATTCAATATGACAACTCCCGAGAATAGTCAAGAAGAAGGATATTGCGTGATCGATGAAGAAGGAAAAATATCCAATGGAAAAATACAACTTTCGCGCCTTGATTCTCATATAACTTTCAAAATAAAAGTTGGAGATAAAGTGACATCTTTTACTCCCACTAGTTGGCAAGTAAAATATGTACCGTTAAAATCAAATGTTATTGAACAGCCACAGGTAAATAGCTTTGTCCAAGAAAGTGATTACGGAATGAGTATAGTGAATACTAAATTCGGAACAAGCGAAGATAAAAAATATCGTACTTTTGATTTTTATATGTTGGAAAATATTAAAAATTCAAAGTCCTATCAGGAGGCAGATGGTACTGAAAGTTCTATTGCCTCTAATGTAGATGATCTTTCACTAGATGAAAAATCAATAGAGTATGCTAAGCGTGAAGCCGAAATAAAAGATAACAATAAAAACACTGGTGAATATAAATATTCGGATAAATATGCGGCTTATGTAGAAATTAAAGCTGAAATGGAAATAGAAAATAACCATTCCATAGATGGCAAACGTGTAGCTACCGTAAAATACAGAATACACTTAGGAGGTGGTATAGATAACCCAAGTATCTTCACAAGTAAACGAAACACCAAATACACATACATTTTAACTATCAATGATGTAAATGATATTATAGTAGAAGTAGAAACTGGTGAAGAAAAACGCCCTGGCGCTGAAGGTGATGTAGTTGATGCAGAAGCTGAAGTACGCACTTTAGACGCACACTACAACAGCTTTGTAATGGGATTTAGCTATAATAATGTTGTAGATGCTAAAGGGAATAAAGGCTTAAAATTTGTGGTAAAGACTCCATTTGGGCAAGTAACTGAGAAAAGTACTCCCGATGTAGGAGACGGTGCAAAGCAAGATTACCATTGGATTCATTTCAAATCTCATGGAGTCGATAATAATAAAAACAAATTGGAAGAATATAAAGGTGAGAGAATTGACTTGTTTGCACTCGCTGATAACGTAATTAATCGTTTCAAGATGGACGGAAGCAAGAACAAAGATCAGCTATATTACTATACTGTATTCATAGATGAATATTACTATAAAGAAGCTCCTAAAGGTGTTGCTTGGAAGGGTGATCCTAAAACTTATTGGCGATACTTTGCAAATGCAGACAACCGTTATGTTATGCTGGTTTATGCTCCGAAATATAGTCTAGATGGTAATAGTAGTTATGCCAAAGCGCAATATATGATTACACAGCGCTCTATACAAACATATTATAGTACCGAATCTGAAATGGCATTGGGTATGGAACACGTCAATGAAACGGGAGCAGCTGCTTGGGGAAGTCCAAATATCACTACGTCCTCAGCAAACGGCTTGTGGAATACTTGGGAGTATCTGAAAAAAAATAAATCATGGGGAGAATACGTGAATCTTGGAGTGCCGAATACGGAAAATACTTTTCAAACCAAAAGTGATGCAATTGCTTTAGCCCGTTGTTTATCACGAAATCGTGATGAAGATGGAGACGGTCAAATCTCATTGGATGAAATGAAATGGTATGTACCAACCAGCGAACAATTAATGGGAATGTATTTAGGAGCAAACAGTTTACCATCTCCTCTATATGATGCCAACAATGTATCATTTGTATATGCTGATAGAGCAAACTATCATTATGCGACTAGTGATAAAAAACGTATATGGTCCGAAGAAGGAGCTTCTGTTGGCGATTATTATGTTGGTAATGCCGATGCTCCGCAAAGCTTTAGATGCGTTCGTAACTTAGGAATTGATAAAGCTAAAAATGATAAATTAGAAAAAACAGAGTACCCTAAACAGGCATTTGAATATATCGCAGAAGGCACACGTGTAAGTGTGTATAATAATACACTCCAAGGAGATGAAATCATCACAGCTAAAAACATATTTAAGATGTCACGATTAACCGACTTAAATACACGTCATACACGATATACTAAGGGAGAGATTGCCATCCATGACAATTTTGATGAAGGAAATGCACCTTATAAAGCATTTCAAATGTCCGAGAATTTCTATACAGATACCAGAAAAGGTGGTCAAAAAGTATATGAAGGAAATACATTTTTTACTTTAACAAGTTGGGAGGCCACTGTACGTTCATATTGGTATAACAAACATAGTGGTAAACGGTACGATGGATCGCTCTACTATCCTTTAACTACAGATGGAGACCTCAGCTTCTGCAAAAACTATAGTGAAAAAAACGACAAGAGCGATAAAGGACTTTGGAGAACTCCTAATCAAAGAGAGATGATGTTAATGTACATTCAAGATAAAAGTTATTCACATAACACATTGTCACGAACTAAATGGAGATACGAAGCAGTAAAAGGTGTAACACGTTTCTTTTGTGCCAATGAGAATCTGTATTTATCAAATCCAGCTGATCAAACAGCATCATTTAGATTACGTTGTGTTCGTGATGTAGACATTGTTAAATAAGAATTAAACCTATAAAAACAGATATTATGACCCCAAAAGACATCCTCCAACTAGAATCATCAGATATGCGACAAGCCTATCTGTTTGAAGAGAACGGACGCTGGTATGCTTACGAGCATTCAGCCAACCGGATCGAGAAATTTGTGAAGGGCTTTGTAGACTTCAAACACAAAGTGCAAGATGTCTGCGGTAGGATAAAAGTAGAAATCGACCTCAGTATATTGGAAAAGTGCTCCATCACGCTGTGCGAAGATTCACTGCTTGTACTTGATTGCCCTGCAGCATAAAAAACTGTAGAAGAGTATAAGCTTCATAACTTATAGTAAGAAATTACACAATATATTGTTTGTTTTGTTTGTGTTCCTCAATCCACTCAGAAGCAGCTTGTGAAAGTAGCGCTGAGTGGGTGGGGATTTTTTGTGCACAAGTTAAACAGGTTTGCTATCTATGTATTACATAAAATGTGTAACGTAAAATATGTAATAGCCAAAATACTTCTGCGACCAGAAAAAACAGAAGAATGATTTCTGCTTTGCAAAATGAGCGTAACCTGGTGCTGATAGCATCCCGCAAATAGAAATTATTTATTTTTTGACTAATAATCTTTGTTTATCTCTTATAAACCTGTATATTTGGAGTATTATAACTGATACATTTATATTAATACAGAATTACTATGAGTCATACCATCTTCCTAATCATCGCCCTCGTCACTACAGGAATTTTTCTTATTCAATTTGTATTATCCATTTTCTTCGGAGACATAGATGCAGATGTGGACGTGGATGCTGATATCAGCAGCGTAGTATCTTTCAAAGGTCTCACCCACTTCGGGATCGGATTCGGATGGTATATGTACCTCGTAGGAAATGCCGATATAGCAAGTTATGCAATCGGAATTCTGGTAGGTCTGTTCTTTGTCTTTGCCGTATGGTTTCTTTATAAGAAAGCCTATCAACTGCAGCAAGTGAACCGGTCTGAAGAGACCGATCAGCTGGTAGGACGGGAATGCACCATCTACTTCAAGCAAAGTGATAACAAATATACCGTACAGACAAACCGGGACGGCGCCATGCGCGAAGTGGACGTGATCTCCGAAACCGGAAAAGCATATCAGACCGGAGACAGAACAATCATCAGCAGCTACAAAGACGGAACTTTATACATTAAATAACTATTCAAATACACAATTTTATGACACAAGAAATGCTAATCATGGCTGCTATACTAGTGGCGGTCATTCTGCTTACTTTTATCGGTATCCTGTCGCGTTACCGTAAATGTAAGAGTGACGAAGTCCTCGTAGTATATGGTAAAACAGGGGGAGAAAAGAAATCAGCCAAGTTATATCACGGTGGAGCCGCTTTCGTATGGCCGATCATTCAGGGCTACGAATTCCTTTCTATGAAACCACTGCAGATAGACTGTAAACTGACAGGCGCCCTATCTGCCCAAAATATCCGTGTGGACGTACCCACTACCATCACCGTAGCTATCAGCACAGACCCGGAAGTGATGCAAAACGCTGCTGAACGTATGCTGGGTCTGACAATGGATGACAAACAGAACCTGATTACGGATGTAGTATACGGTCAGATGCGTCTGGTGATTGCGGACATGACTATCGAAGAGCTGAACTCCGACCGCGATAAATTCTTGTCGAAAGTAAAAGACAACATCGACACGGAACTTCGCAAGTTCGGTTTATATCTGATGAACATCAACATCAGTGATATCCGCGACGCTGCCAACTACATCGTCAACCTGGGTAAGGAAGCTGAAAGCAAGGCTCTGAACGAAGCACAAGCCAACATCGAAGAACAGGAAAAGCTGGGTGCTATCAAAATTGCCAATCAGATAAAGGAACGTGAAACAAAGGTTGCGGAAACCCGCAAAGACCAGGATATCGCCATCGCCGAAACCAAGAAGCAACAGGAAATCTCTGTAGCGAATGCGGATAAGGAGAGAATCTCTCAGGTAGCCTTTGCCAACGCAGAAAAAGAATCGCAAGTGGCCAAAGCGGAAGCGGAAAAGAATATCCGCATCGAGCAGGCAAACACCGAAAAGGAAAGCCGTGTTGCCGAACTGAACTCCGACATGGAAATCAAACAGGCAGAAGCTGCTAAAAAAGCGGCTATCGGACGAAATGACGCACAAAAGGAAGTGGCCTTATCAAATGCCGAATTAGCCGTCACACAGGCAAATGCCGACAAGCAAGCCGGTGAAGCCGCTGCAAAATCGGAAGCTGCCGTACAAACTGCCCGGGAAATCGCCCAAAAAGAAGTGGAAGAAGCAAAAGCAAAGAAAGTAGAATCTTCACTGAAAGCTGAAAAAATCGTTCCGGCAGAGATCGCAAGACAGGAGGCTATCCTTCAGGCAAATGCCATCGCCGAAAAGATTACCCGCGAAGCGGAAGCACGTGCGAAAGCGACGTTGGCACAAGCGGAAGCGGAAGCAAAAGCCATCCAACTGAAACTGGAAGCGGAAGCAGAAGGTAAGAAGAGGTCATTGCTCGCAGAAGCAGAAGGTTTCGAGGCTATGGTCAGAGCAGCAGAATCGAACCCTGCCATCGCCATCCAATACAAGATGGTAGACCAATGGAAGGAAATTGCCGGAGAACAAGTGAAGGCTTTCGAACACATGAACCTGGGCAATATCACCGTATTCGACGGAGGAAACGGAGGTACAAGCAATTTCCTCAGTTCACTGGTGAAAACAGTAGCCCCAAGTCTCGGTGTACTGGATAAACTGCCTATCGGCGAAACGGTAAAGGGTATCATCAACCCGGAAAGCAAAACAGAAGAGAAACCTGCCGGAAAGCCGGAGGAGAAAAAAGAAGAGAAGAAGAAATAACCAATAAATTATTTCATAGAGATTGCCTGCCTTCATTTCGAAGGTAGGCAATTTTTTATATCTTTGCGAGCAAAATATTAAAAATGAACAACCATAAACTTCGCCTTCTGCCTTTATTTATATTGATTACGGGGCTTGTCACTCTTACTGCCGGCTGCAAAAAGAAAGATATGTCTCTCAAACTGAACGAGCCTCGCAACATCCGTGGTGTAGTCAGTTACAAACGTTCTTTCCCGGATTTGAATGACAAACATCTCGCGGTAGCCCAAGCTGTCGGCATCTGCCCGCCGGAAGACAGGGACGCCGCCGAAAAGATGAAAGAACAGCTTATCCATATCACCGACAATCAATTTTATACGGTAGATTCTCTGACGCATTCTATCCCCTATCTGGTCCCCCGCGCCAGCGAATTGCTCGACACCATCGGCTCCAATTTTCTTGATTCACTGACAGCAAAAGGGTTGAACCCGAATCAGATCATCGTCACTTCCGTACTACGTTCGCAGAGTGACGTGAAGCGTCTCCGCCGTCGGAATGGAAATGCTTCCGCAAACTCCGCCCATTGCTATGGCGCAACCTTTGACGTCAGCTGGAAACGATTCAAAAAAGTGGAAGACGAAGACGGACGCCCTCTGCAGGATGTCAATGCCGATACCTTGAAACTCGTTCTGTCTGAAGTGTTGAGAGACTTGCGCCAAGCCGATAAATGCTACATAAAATATGAATTAAAACAGGGATGTTTCCACATCACTGCACGATGAGTATAAATTGCAATAAAATTCACCCGTAAACAGCCGAAGAATCCAAAACGTTTCACTAAATTTGCAGAAATTTTTCTTTAATACGATTCAATGATAGAGAAACTGATTGTTCTTGAGGATATTGACCCGGTTATTTTTTACGGCGTAAACAACGCCAATATACAGTTAATTAAAGCTTTATATCCGAAGCTACGCATCGTTGCCCGCGGCAATGTCATCAAAGTGCTGGGCGATGAGGAGGAAATGTGTGCCTTCGAAGAAAATATCACCAAACTCGAAAAATACTGTGCCGAATATAATTCGCTGAAAGAGGAAGTCATCATCGACATTATAAAAGGGAATGCTCCGCAAGCGGAACAGACCGGAAATGTGATTGTTTTCAGCGTTACCGGCAAGCCCATCATCCCACGAAGCGAGAACCAGCTGAAACTGGTGGAAGGCTTTGCCAAAAACGATATGGTATTCGCCATCGGTCCCGCCGGTTCGGGAAAGACATATACTGCCATAGCCCTCGCCGTCCGTGCGCTGAAAAACAAAGAGATCAAAAAGATTATCCTCAGCCGCCCCGCTGTAGAAGCCGGAGAAAAACTCGGTTTCCTGCCCGGCGATATGAAAGATAAGATCGACCCGTATCTGCAACCATTATATGATGCTCTGCAGGACATGATCCCCGCTGCCAAGTTAAAGGAATACATGGAATTGAACATTATTCAGATTGCTCCGTTAGCATTTATGCGCGGACGTACGCTGAATGACGCAGTCGTAATCCTCGACGAAGCGCAGAATACCACCACACAACAAATCAAAATGTTCCTCACCCGTATGGGTATGAATACCAAAATGATCGTTACGGGAGATATGACTCAGATTGACCTCCCCGCCTCACAAACTTCGGGACTGGTGCAAGCACTCCGCATCCTGAAAGGGGTAAAGGGAATCAGCTTTGTAGAATTGAACAAAAAAGATATTGTACGCCATAAACTGGTGGAACGCATCGTAGATGCTTACGAAAAATTCGACAAGGAGGCGAAAGGGAGAAACGAAAGAATGAACAACAGGTTATCAACGGTGAACGACCGGTGAAACAGGTCAACAACTAATCGTTTCTGTGATTTGTAACTTGTAATTTGTAATTATAATAAGACAATGAAAGCATTAACAAAAACAGATTTCAACTTTCCGGGACAAAAAAGCGTGTACCACGGAAAAGTGCGCGATGTGTACAACATCAACGGCGAAAAACTCGTCATGGTAGCAACCGACCGTATCTCGGCTTTCGATGTGGTTTTACCTGAAGGTATCCCTTACAAAGGCCAAATGCTGAATCAGATTGCAGCCAAATTCCTCGATGCCACTACTGACATCTGTCCGAACTGGAAAATGGCTACACCGGACCCGATGGTTACTGTCGGAGTTTTGTGCGAAGGCTTTCCGGTAGAAATGATTGTACGCGGCTATCTGTGCGGTAGCGCATGGCGTACTTACAAAAGCGGCGTACGCGAAATCTGCGGTGTAAAACTGCCGGATGGTATGCGCGAGAACGAGAAATTCCCGGAACCGATCGTTACCCCGACAACGAAAGCGGAAATGGGACTGCACGACGAAGATATCTCTAAGGAAGAAATCCTGAAACAAGGACTTGCTACTCCCGAAGAATATGAAGTCCTTGAGAAATATACACTGGCTCTCTTCAAACGCGGAACTGAAATCGCTGCTGAACGCGGTCTGATCCTCGTTGATACAAAATATGAATTCGGCAAGCACAACGGCACTATCTACCTGATGGACGAAATCCACACACCGGATTCAAGCCGTTATTTCTACTCTGACGGCTATCAGGAACGCTTCGAAAAAGGCGAACCTCAAAAACAGCTTTCTAAGGAATTCGTTCGTGAATGGCTGATGGAAAATGGTTTCCAAGGCAAGGATGGTCAGAAAGTACCTGAAATGACTCCGGCTATCGTACAGAGCATCAGCGATCGTTACATCGAATTGTTCGAGAATATCACCGGTGAGAAATTTGTGAAAGAAGATACCAGCAACATCGCTGAACGTATCGAAAAGAACGTAATGAATTTCTTGAGCAAATAAGCATGGATTACCCACAACAACATATCAAGCCTTACAACGAAGACGGTAAGAAAACCGAGCAGGTGGAACGCATGTTCGATAACATTGCGCATGCTTACGACAAACTGAATCATACCTTATCTTTAGGTATAGACCGCAGCTGGCGCCGTAAAGCCATTGCCTGGCTCCGCCCCTTCCGCCCACAGCACATCATGGATGTTGCCACCGGAACGGGAGACTTCGCCATCCTCGCTTGCCGTGAACTGAAACCCGACGAACTAATCGGGACGGATATCTCGGAAGGCATGATGAACGTGGGTCGTGAAAAAGTAAAGAAGGAAGGACTCTCGGACAAAATTTCTTTTGCCCGGGAGGACTGCACTTCTCTCTCCTTTGCCAACAATAGATTTGACGCTATCACCGTAGCATTCGGTATCCGCAATTTTGAAGACCTGGACAAAGGTCTCTCCGAAATGTGCCGTGTACTGAAACCGGGCGGACATCTGGTTATCCTGGAACTGACTACTCCGGATCGCTTCCCCATGAAGCAACTGTTCGCCATCTACTCGAAAGTAGTTATCCCATTGCTTGGCAAACTCCTCTCCAAAGACAACAGTGCCTACCATTATCTGCCGGACACTATCAAAGTATTTCCCCAAGGGGAAGTCATGAAAGGAGTCATATCGAAAGCCGGATTCGGCGAAGTTCATTTCCGACGGTTGACATTTGGTATCTGCACACTTTATACGGCGACAAAATAATGAAGAATGATGAATAATTAATTTAATCCTTTCGTGTCATGGAAAAATACGGTTTAATCGGCTACCCCTTGCGACATTCGTTTTCAATCGGCTACTTTAACGAAAAGTTTAGATCCGAAGGCATCAATGCGGAATATGTGAATTTCGAGATTCCCAACATCAATGACTTTATGGAAGTTATTGAAGAGAATCCCAACTTGTGCGGGCTCAATGTCACCATCCCCTACAAAGAGCAAGTGATTCCTTTTCTGAACGAACTCGATCGGGATACAGCTAAAATTGGTGCTGTAAACGTCATTAAGATTATCCGCCAACCGAAAGGAAAAGTGAAACTGGTCGGCTACAATTCCGACATCATCGGTTTTACACAATCTATTCAGCCGCTGCTACAACCTCAGCACAAAAAAGCACTGATCCTCGGCACCGGAGGTGCTTCCAAAGCTGTTTATCACGGACTCAAGAATCTGGGTCTCGAAAGCGTATTTGTATCGCGGACGCACAAAACCGACGATATGCTGACTTACGAGGAACTGACTCCGGAAATCATGGAGGAATACACCGTAATTGTCAACTGTACTCCGGTAGGAATGTACCCCAAAGTAGATTTCTGCCCCAACATTCCTTACGAACTGCTCACTCCAAACCATTTGCTCTACGATTTGTTATATAATCCAAACGTCACTCTTTTCATGAAAAAGGGAGAAGCACAAGGTGCTGTTACGAAAAACGGTTTGGAAATGCTACTTTTACAGGCATTTGCCGCTTGGGAAATATGGCACCGATAAGATAAAGGTGCTGACAGCCGTTTTCTGATAGAGTTAAGAATAAGGGCGTGATATTTTAATTGAGGGGATTTATTATGAAGAAAAGAGCAGTCTACAGCATTATTATTATCATGCTGGTATTTACCAGTTGCACAATCGGCGGGAGTTTCTATATGTTGAATTTCTCCTTGACGCCGAATGCCAAAATATTGTCTAAAGACGCCGATTCATATCCCTATATGTACAGAAACTATCCTTTCCTGCGCCCGTGGGTGGATAGCCTGAAACAAGTGAATGCACTGAAAGATACATTCATTATCAATCCGCAAGGCATACAGCTACACGCCTTTTACATCGCCGCACCTGCTCCAACCAGTAAAACGGCTGTAATCGTTCATGGATACACCGATAATGCTATCCGTATGTTTATGATCGGCTATCTGTATAATCGTGATCTGGGATATAATATCCTGCTTCCCGACTTGCAACATCAGGGAGAGAGCGAAGGACGAGCCATCCAAATGGGATGGAAAGACAGAATTGATGTTTTGCAATGGATGAACATTGCAAATGAAATCTTTGGAGACAGTACTCAAATGGTAGTACATGGTATCTCAATGGGAGGTGCCACCACAATGATGGTATCCGGCGAAAAACAGAAACCTTTTGTGAAATGTTTTGTGGAGGATTGCGGCTACACCAGTGTATGGGATGAATTTTCGCACGAACTCAAATCTTCTTTCCACCTGCCTGCTTTCCCGTTAATGTACACTACAAGCTGGTTATGCGAGAAAAAATACGGATGGAACTTCAAAGAAGCTTCCTCACTTAAGCAGGTAGAGAAATGTAAGCTGCCCATGCTGTTTATTCATGGAGACAAAGATACATATGTCCCCACATGGATGGTTTATCCGCTTTATGAAGCAAAGCCGGAACCCAAAGAACTCTGGATCGTACCGGGAGCAGCCCATGCCCTCTCGTACAAAGAGAATAAACAGGAATACACCGACAAAGTACGGGATTTCGTCGGGCGGTATATTCATTAAACCTATTATAACAAGGAGTTTTGGAATCATAACAGAAAAAGTTTCTATATTTGCAAATGTAAAATGATTGTTATGAAATCAATATTGACGCTTATACTTGCTACTTTTCTACTGATTCCACTGCAAGCCCAAGAAAAGGTATATACGGTAGACAACTTGCCAAAAGTACATCTGCAAAATAAAATGCAGTATGTATGCAATCCGGCAGGGATACTTTCGCAAGCTGCTTGTGACACAATAGACACTATGCTCCACGCTCTGGAACAACAGACGGGGATTGAAACGGTAGTTGCCGTAGTTCCTTCGATTGGTGATATGGAGTGTTTTGATTTTTGCCATCAGCTGCTCAATCAATGGGGAGTAGGCAAGAAAGGAAAAGATAACGGACTCGTTATCCTGTTAGTCACCGACCAACGCTGCATCCAGTTTTACACCGGATACGGTTTGGAAGGGGTACTTCCCGATGCAATATGCAAACGTATCCAGACTAAGTACATGATTCCATATCTGAAAGACGGCAACTGGAATGAAGGAATGGTAGCCGGAATCCGGGCGACTTGCCAGCGACTTGACGGATCAATGGAAAATGAATCGCTTTCTGAATCGAATAATGAATCGATGGATTTCATTTTCGCTGTTATCCTGTTCGCTGTAATCGGTGTAGGGATAGCGTTCTTTGCCGCAAGAAATCAGAGCCGTTGCCCCAAATGCGGGAAACATGCCCTGCAAAGAACCGGAAGCAGACTTGTATCACGTGTCAATGGGGTAAAGACGGAAGATGTCACCTATACTTGCAAGAACTGCGGAAATACAATCATACGTCGTCAGCAAAGCTACAATAGCGACTATCACAATAGAGGGGGTGGCGGAGGCGGTCCGTTCATCGGCGGATTCGGAGGCGGCGGATTCGGAGGCGGCGGATTCGGAGGCAGTGGCGGAGGCTTTAGCGGAGGCAGCTTCGGCGGAGGAATGGGAGGCGGCGGCGGAGCCGGTTCACGATTCTGATCCCTACAGATAATATTAAATAATCAAATACTCATCAAAAAGTAAGAAACATGAAAAAGTCAATTATCATCATTTTAGCCGTTGTGGCTATCCTTGTCATATGGGCAGTCAGTGTATATAATGGTCTTGTCACCATGGATGAGAATGTAACCGGTCAATGGGCAAATGTAGAAACTCAATACCAACGCCGCGCAGACCTGATACCCAATCTTGTAAACACCGTAAAAGGATATGCTTCACATGAGAAAGAAACATTGGAAGGAGTGGTAGAAGCACGTAGCAAAGCCACACAGATCAAAGTGGATGCTGACGGCCTGACTCCGGAGAAACTGGCTGAATATCAAAAAGCACAAGGTGCTGTTACTTCCGCACTTGGCAAATTGCTCGCTATCAGCGAAAGTTATCCTGACCTGAAAGCAAACCAAAACTTCCTCGAACTGCAAGCTCAACTGGAAGGTACTGAAAACCGTATCAATGTAGCCCGCAAAAACTTCAATGATGCGGCACAATCATACAACACCAATATCCGCCGTTTCCCGAAGAATATATTTGCAGGGATGTTCGGATTCGATAAGAAAGCATACTTTGAAGCGGAAGAAGGAAGCGAAAAAGCTCCGAAAGTAGAATTCTAAAGGATGATTTCTTAAAGAGTATCCAGGCTAAAATCGGAATCGCCGTTACCTGATTTATTCAGATAACGGCGATTCCGGCTCTGAACCAGCACGAACGGACTTCCATAAAAGAGCGTTAAAAAGGAACTTTTGCTCCTGTTTCTTTAACGGTTTAAATACTCTCATTCCGCTATCAATCAGCATAATGATTAAAATAAAACGGGCCATTAATTAACACTTTTATGTTTTATTTTTCTTCCGGACGAAGCTTGATAAACAAATAGTTGGCTGTACGAAAAAAAAGCAGTACTTTTGCAGCCGTATACAAAAAATAATTCTTTAACTCATGAGTAATCAACGATACATGATGCGGGGCGTAAGCGCATCAAAAGAAGATGTGCACAACGCCATCAAGAACATCGACAAAGGAATTTTCCCGAAAGCATTCTGCAAAATTATTCCCGATATACTGGGTGGGGACCCGGAATATTGCAACATCATGCACGCCGACGGCGCCGGAACCAAATCTTCCCTTGCTTATATGTACTGGAAAGAAACAGGCGATTTGTCTGTGTGGAAAGGTATTGCACAGGACGCATTGATTATGAATATCGACGACCTTCTTTGTGTAGGCGCTGTAGACAATATCCTCGTTTCTTCAACTATCGGACGCAATAAACTGTTGATTCCCGGCGAAGTAATCTCTGCTATCATCAACGGAACAGACGAATTGCTGGCCGAACTCCGTGAAATGGGTGTAGGCGTATATGCAACCGGTGGCGAGACTGCTGATGTCGGCGACTTGGTTCGTACTATTATCGTAGACTCTACCGTAACCTGCCGCATGAAACGCTCGGACGTTATTAACAATGCCAATATCCGTCCGGGAGATGTCATTGTAGGCCTTGCCTCTTACGGACAGGCTACCTATGAAAAAGAATATAACGGAGGCATGGGCAGCAACGGTCTGACAAGTGCCCGCCACGATGTTTTCGGCGAATACCTCGCAGAAAAATATCCGGAAAGCTATGATGCCGCCGTACCTGAAGAACTGGTTTACTCCGGAGGATTAAAACTGACAGATACTGTAGAAGATTCTCCAATTGACGCAGGCAAACTGGTACTCTCTCCTACCCGCACCTATGCTCCGGTAGTGAAAAAACTGCTTGACGCCTTACGTCCGGAAATCCACGGTATGGTTCATTGCTCCGGTGGTGCGCAAACCAAAGTGCTGCATTTCGTAGAAAATGTCCGTGTAGTAAAAGACAATCTTTTCCCTGTTCCTCCTCTGTTCAAGACTATTCAGGAACAAAGCGGTACAGACTGGGCGGAAATGTACAAGGTATTCAATATGGGACACCGTCTTGAAGTTTACCTGTCACCGGAATATGCAGAAGAAGTGATCGCTATTTCCGAATCATTCGGCATTCCTGCACAGATAGTAGGACGTATCGAAGCGTGTGACCAGACTGAATTAATCATTAAAAGCGAGTTCGGAGAATTCAGATACTAAAGAATGGCAGATAACAGTACCATATTAGAAAAACTAGACGGACTTGTAGCCCGTTTTGAAGAAATATCTACCCTCATCACCGACCCGGCAGTAATTGCCGACCAGAAACGTTATGTCAAACTGACCAAAGAATACAAGGATCTGGATGACTTGATGAAAGCCCGCAAAGAATATATCCAACTGCTGGGCAATATCGAAGAAGCCAAAAACATCCTTTCAAATGAGTCGGACGCCGACATGCGTGAAATGGCAAAAGAGGAGATGGACAACAGTCAGGAACGTCTTCCGGCATTAGAAGAAGAAATCAAACTGATGCTTGTTCCTGCCGATCCGCAAGACAGCAAGAACGCCATCCTCGAAATCCGTGGTGGTGCAGGAGGAGACGAAGCCGCAATCTTTGCCGGCGACCTTTTCCGTATGTATGCCAAGTTCTGTGAAACCAAAGGCTGGAAAATGGAAGTATCCAATGCAAATGAAGGAACAGCCGGAGGATACAAAGAAATTGTTTGCAGCGTCACAGGAGATAACGTCTACGGAATATTGAAATATGAATCGGGTGTACACCGCGTACAACGTGTTCCTGCCACAGAGACACAAGGACGTGTGCATACTTCCGCCGCTTCGGTGGCCGTACTCCCCGAAGCCGAAGAATTTGACGTAGTCATCAATGAAGGAGAAATCAAATGGGATACCTTCCGAAGTGGCGGTGCAGGCGGACAGAACGTTAATAAGGTAGAATCCGGTGTACGCTTGCGTTATATCTGGAAGAACCCGAATACAGGCGTTGCAGAAGAAATCCTGATTGAATGTACAGAAACCCGTGACCAACCGAAGAACAAGGAACGCGCCTTGGCACGACTCCGTACCTTTATCTACGACAAGGAACATCAGAAGTACATAGACGACATTGCTTCCAAACGTAAGACAATGGTATCTACCGGCGACCGCTCGGCTAAAATCCGGACATACAACTACCCTCAAGGACGTATCACCGATCATCGTATCAACTATACCATCTATAATCTTGCCGCTTTTATGGACGGAGATATTCAAGATTGTATCGATCACCTGATCGTGGCAGAAAATGCGGAACGCCTGAAAGAAAGTGAACTCTAAAAATTATAGTATAGACATGAATAAACAACAGCTATTTGAAAACATAAAACGCAAGAAATCATTCCTTTGCGTAGGACTTGATACTGACATCAAGAAGATTCCCGAGCACCTGTTGAAAGAAGAAGATCCGATCTTCGCATTCAACAAAGCGATTATCGACGCAACAGCCGATCTGTGTATCGCTTACAAACCGAATCTCGCTTTTTACGAAAGTATGGGCGTGAAGGGCTGGATCGCATTTGAGAAAACAGTAAAATACATCAAGGAAAACTATCCCGACCAGTTTATTATTGCCGACGCCAAACGTGGCGACATCGGAAACACTTCTGCCATGTATGCCCGTACTTTCTTCGAAGAACTGGATATAGATTCCGTCACTGTAGCTCCTTATATGGGTGAAGACAGCGTAACTCCATTCCTTACTTACGAAGGCAAATGGGTGATTTTGCTGGCACTGACTTCCAATAAAGGTTCCCACGACTTCCAGTTGACAGAAGATGCAAACGGCGAACGTCTCTTCGAAAAAGTACTACGCAAATCACAGGAATGGGCAAATGACGAACGTATGATGTACGTAGTCGGCGCTACTCAAGGACGTGCTTTTGAAGATATTCGTAAGATTGCTCCCAACCACTTCCTGCTCGTTCCCGGTGTCGGAGCGCAAGGCGGTTCGCTCGAAGAAGTTTGCAAATATGGAATGAACAGTACCTGTGGCTTAATTGTTAACTCTTCCCGTGGAATCATCTACGTCGATAAAACAGAAAAGTTTGCCGAAGCTGCAAGGCTTGCCGCCCAAGAAGTACAGGCGCAAATGGCAGAGCAACTGAAAGCGATTCTTTAAAGAGAAGGAATGCCTTACGAAAGAAAGATAATCAACGATCCGGTATTCGGATTCATTAATATCCCAAAGGGGTTACTGTACGATATTGTACAGCATCCCCTTTTGCAGCGTCTTACCCGCATCAAGCAAGTAGGACTCTCGTCAGTAGTATACCCCGGCGCGCAACATACCCGTTTCCAGCACTCACTAGGTGCGTTCTACCTAATGAGCGAAGCTATCACCCAACTGACCTCCAAAGGTAACTTTATATTTGACAGCGAAGCTGAAGCCGTACAAGCGGCTATCTTACTGCATGACATCGGACATGGTCCTTTTTCGCATGTGCTTGAAGATACGATTGTACAAGGAGTTTCTCACGAAGAAATCTCCCTTATGCTGATGGAACGAATGAATAAAGAGATGAACGGGCAACTTAGTCTTGCCATACAGATCTTTAAGGACGAATATCCGAAACGATTCCTGCATCAGCTCGTCAGTGGTCAGTTGGATATGGACCGCCTCGATTATCTTCGTCGTGACAGTTTCTATACCGGTGTTACAGAAGGGAATATCGGTTCTGCCCGCATCATCAAGATGCTTGATGTGGCCGACGACCGTCTCGTAATTGAATCCAAAGGTATCTACTCTATCGAAAATTTCCTGACAGCACGTCGCCTGATGTATTGGCAGGTATATCTGCACAAGACATCGGTAGCCTATGAACGAATGCTTATCAGCACGTTGCTTCGTGCCAAAGAACTGGCATCACAGGGAGTAGAACTGTTTGCTTCGCCGGCCTTACATTTCTTTCTATATAATGACATTAATCATACGGAGTTCCATAACAATCCCGATTGTCTGGAAAATTTCATCCAATTGGATGACAATGATATCTGGACTGCCTTGAAAGTATGGAGCAACCATCCGGATAAAGTTCTTTCCACACTTAGTCTGGGCATGATTAACCGAAATATCTTTAAAGTGGAAAATTCTGCCGAACCTATTGGTGAGGACAGAATAAAAGAGTTAACTTTGCAAATCAGCCAGCAACTAGGCATAACCCTTTCCGAAGCGAACTATTTTGTCTCTACCCCCAGCATCGAAAAGAATATGTACGACCCGGCAGATGACAGTATTGATATTATCTACAAAGACGGCACTATCAAAAATATTGCCGAAGCATCGGACATGCTGAACATCTCATTATTGTCCAAAAAGGTAAAGAAATACTATCTCTGCTACCAGCGATTGCATAGATAAGTATAAAATATTCATTCAATAACACGGAAATCTGAAAAAAAAATCCGTTATTTGTGAACTAATTTAATTTAAAATAAAGACATGGAGTTCTCGGCTAAGCAAATTGCAGCATTTATCCAAGGGGAAATCATTGGAGATGAAAACGCAACGGTACACACATTCGCTAAAATAGAAGAGGGAATGCCCGGAGCTATTTCTTTCCTGTCGAACCCTAAATATACGCCTTATATCTACGAGACACAATCAAGCATTGTATTAGTTAATAAAGATTTTGTCCCTGAACATGAGATTCAAGCTACTCTGATAAAAGTAGACAATGCTTATGAAAGCCTGGCGAAGCTGCTTAACCTCTATGAAATGAGTAAACCAAAGAAGCAAGGTATCGATTCACTGGCTTATATTGCCCCCAGCGCCAAAATTGGCGAGAACGTATACATCGGTGCCTTTGCCTATATCGGCGAAAACGCCGTTATCGGAGATAATACTCAAATTTACCCGCATACTTTCGTTGGAGACGGTGTGAAGATAGGCAACGGTTGTCTTCTTTACTCAAATGTAAATGTTTATCATGACTGCCGTGTCGGTAATGAATGTATCCTTCACTCAGGTGCAGTGATCGGAGCCGATGGATTCGGTTTTGCTCCCACTCCGAACGGATACGATAAGATTCCACAAATCGGAATTGTGATCTTGGAAGACAAAGTAGATATAGGTGCCAATACCTGTGTAGACCGTGCTACAATGGGAGCTACCATCATACATAGTGGCGCTAAAATAGATAATCTTGTGCAGATTGCGCACAACGATGAAATTGGCTCACACACAGTTATGGCGGCTCAAGTCGGCATAGCAGGCTCTGCCAAAATCGGAGAATGGTGTATGTTTGGCGGTCAGGTAGGTATTGCCGGACATATCACAATCGGCGACCGGGTAAATCTGGGAGCACAATCAGGTATACCAAGCAGCATCAAAGCAGACAGCGTACTGATCGGGACTCCTCCTATGGAACCGAAAGCTTACTTCAAGGCTGCTGTTGTGACTAAGAATTTGCCGGATATGCAAAAAGAAATACGCAATCTGCGTAAAGAAGTAGAAGAATTAAAACAACTATTAAATAAGTAAATAAGTAACCAATGCTGAAACAAAAAACGCTGAAAGATAGCTTTTCACTGAGCGGGAAAGGTCTTCACACTGGACTTGATCTCACTGTAACTTTTAATCCTGCCCCGGACAATCATGGATATAAAATCCAGCGTATTGACCTGGAAGGACAACCAACTATCGATGCAGTAGCCGACAATGTGACGGAAACAACCCGTGGCACAGTATTGTCAAAGAATGGAGTCAAAGTAAGTACCGTAGAGCATGGTATGGCAGCCCTTTATGCATTGGGCATTGATAACTGCCTTATCCAGGTTAATGGTCCGGAATTTCCGATTTTGGACGGTAGTGCACAATATTATGTACAAGAAATAGAACGTGTAGGAACAGAAGAACAAAGTGCTGTCAAGGATTTTTATATCATCAAATCTAAAATTGAATTCCGGGACGAATCAACTGGTTCTTCTATCATCGTGCTACCGGACGAGAATTTTAGTCTGAATGTACTCGTTTCCTACGATTCAACCATTATCCCGAATCAGTTTGCAACACTTGAAGATATGCACAATTTCAAAGACGAAGTGGCTGCCAGCCGTACTTTCGTCTTTGTTCGTGAAATAGAGCCGCTTCTCTCCGCCGGCCTCATCAAAGGTGGTGACCTCGACAACGCAATCGTTATTTACGAACGCAAAATGTCACAGGAAAGCTATGACAAACTGGCTGATGTAATGGGTGTTCCTCACATGGATGCGGATCAGTTGGGGTACATCAATCACAAACCACTGGTTTGGCCGAATGAGTGTGCCCGTCACAAACTGCTGGACGTTATCGGTGATCTTGCATTGATTGGTAAACCGATTAAAGGTCGCATCATTGCTACCCGCCCCGGTCACACCATCAACAATAAGTTTGCGCGTCAGATGCGGAAAGAAATTCGCCTGCATGAAATACAGGCACCGACATACGACTGTAACCGCGAACCGGTGATGGACGTAAATCGTATCCGTGAGCTATTACCACACCGTTATCCTTTCCAATTGGTAGACAAGGTAATTGAGATGGGTGCCAGCTATATCGTAGGTATCAAAAATATCACAGCAAACGAACCTTTCTTCCAGGGACATTTCCCACAGGAACCAGTGATGCCGGGCGTACTTCAAATAGAAGCAATGGCTCAGGTAGGCGGTTTGCTCGTTCTTAATTCTGTTGACGAACCGGAACGTTATTCTACCTATTTCATGAAGATAGATGGCGTAAAGTTCCGCCAGAAAGTAGTACCGGGAGATACACTGCTTTTCCGTGTAGAATTATTAGCCCCGATCCGTCGTGGCATCTCCACAATGAAAGGTTATGCATTCGTTGGCGAAAAAGTCGTTTGCGAAGCAGAATTCATGGCACAAATAGTAAAAAATAAATAAAACCAAAAACATGGTAAGTCCTCTAGCGTATATTCATCCCGAAGCTAAAATCGGAGAAAATGTAGAAATTGCGCCTTTTGTATTTATTGATAAAAACGTAGTTATTGGCGATAACAACAAGATTATGGCTAATGTGAACATCTTGTATGGTTCACGCATTGGTAATGGAAATACGATCTTTCCGGGTGCTGTTATCGGAGCAGTTCCACAGGACCTCAAGTTTCGTGGAGAAGAATCAACTGCTGAGATCGGAGACAATAATCTGATTCGTGAGAATGTTACAGTCAACCGTGGTACGGCAGCTAAAGGGCGTACCATTGTAGGAAGCAACAACTTATTAATGGAAGGGGTGCATGTAGCACACGATGCACTGATCGGTAACGGATGTATCATCGGCAACTCTACCAAGATGGCAGGTGAAATCGTTATTGACGACAATGCTATTATCAGTGCCAATGTATTGATGCATCAGTTCTGCCATGTAGGCAGCCATGTAATGATTCAGGGCGGATGCCGCTTCAGTAAAGATATCCCTCCTTATATCATTGCAGGACGTGAGCCCATAGCTTTCAGCGGTATCAACATTATCGGCCTTCGTCGCCGTGGTTTTGCCAATGAAGTGATCGAAAGTATTCATAACGCTTACCGTATCATTTACCAAAGCGGCTTGAATACGACAGATGCATTGAAGAAAATTGAAGATGAAGTTGAGAAGAGTCCGGAGATTGACTACATCATCAATTTCATCCGTAATTCAGAACGTGGTATTATTAAATAAACAGTTCAAAATAGTCATATTATGATATACAGATTTACTATCATATCTGATGAAGTTGACGATTTTGTCAGAGAAATACAAATTGATCCGGAAGCTACATTTCTTGACTTCCATGAAGCAATACTGAAATCAGTAGGGTACACAAACGACCAGATGACCTCCTTCTTTATCTGTGATGATGATTGGGAAAAAGAAAAAGAAGTCACTTTGGAAGAAATGGACGACAATCCGGAAATGGATAGTTGGGTAATGAAAGAGACTACTATCAGCGAACTGGTAGAAGATGAAAAGCAAAAATTGTTGTATGTATTCGACTACATGACAGAGCGTTGCTTCTTCATCGAATTGTCTGAAATCATCACCGGAAAAGATATGAATGGTGCCAAATGTACCAAGAAATCGGGTGATGCTCCGCCACAAACTGTAGATTTTGAAGAAATGGCTGCTGCAAGCGGTTCACTCGACCTGGACGAAAATTTCTATGGTGATCAGGACTTTGATATGGAAGATTTTGATCAGGAAGGCTTCGACATAGGTGGTAACGCGGGTGGCTCTTATGAAGAAGAGAAGTTTTAAGTATTAAGTATCAAGTATTAGGTATTAATTGCTATGCAGTGACAAGCAGTTAATACCTAATATTTTTATCCCCGACACTTTAATACTTAACACCTAATACTTAATACTTTAAAATCCATGCCCACTCTCATTGTTTTAATCGGACCTACAGGAGTAGGAAAAACAGAATTAAGCCTGCGACTGGCGGAGAACTTTCACACCAGCATTGTCTCCGCTGATTCGAGACAACTTTATGCTGAATTAAAAATAGGAACGGCGGCTCCTACCCCGGATCAATTAAAACGTGTGCCTCACTATCTGGTAGGCACTCTTCATCTTACCGATTATTACAGCGCCGCTCAATATGAGCAGGAAGCGATGGAAATCCTCCATCAATTATTCACAGAACATGAGGTAGTAGTACTTACTGGTGGATCAATGATGTATGTAGATGCCATCTGCAAGGGGATTGACGACATCCCTACCGTTGATGCTGAAACACGTCAGGTGATGCTGCAAAAGTATGAGGAAGAAGGATTGGAGCAACTTTGTGCAGAGCTCCGTTTATTAGATCCGGACTACTATCGCATCGTAGACCTGAAAAACCCAAAACGGGTGATTCATGCATTGGAAATCTGTTACATGACCGGAAAGACATATACATCTTTCCGCACCCAACAGAAAAAGGAACGCCCTTTCCGCATTCTTAAGATCGGATTAACCCGTGACAGAGAAGAACTGTATGACCGCATTAATCGTCGTGTAGACCAAATGATGGAGGAAGGATTACTGGACGAAGTACGTTCCGTACTCTCCTACCGGCATCTAAACTCTCTTAATACCGTAGGTTACAAAGAACTGTTCAAATATCTGGACGGAGAATGGGAACTCCCTTTCGCTATCGAAAAGATCAAGCAAAATTCACGCATTTATTCACGCAAACAGATGACATGGTTCAAAAGGGATGAAGAAATACGCTGGTTCCATCCGGAACAAGAAACGGAGATACTTAAGTACCTCCGTCTACAAAATCTGACTCATTTACCCAGTTTGGATACCTTCTGATAAACTTCCCGATAGACATTATTGCCCAACCGGAACAGAAGCGTCATTTTCTTTCCGTCAATCCGGTAAGATATAGGAACGATAGCATTTGCCGATCTGCCATGTTCATTACGCAGTTTCTCGCAGTAAAGGCCTTTTGCAATGATGCTGTACTCCCCCGAACGGGTAATTTTGTACGGGCAAAATACATCGTCCGAACTGCGGCTGCCTGAACTCACGTCTACAGCATCTTTGATATACGCATCCACATTGAAATAATTGCCATCTTTATCAAGTACCTTATATCTGACCACTTGCGAAGAGCCTTCACTCTGAACAAGTTTCCAGATTCCTTTTAAGTTTTGACTCATACAAAGTGCAGGTACAAGAAAAAGAAATGAAACAGCTAGTAAAATCTTACAAAATTGTTTTTTCATAATAATAAAATTTTAAGTTCAACAAATAGTTAATAATAGTGTATATCGCTTTTATTCCATATTTTTATTTCAACAGGATATAACTGCTCATTTTTAATCAAATAATGTATCCTCTCATTTATCTTTCAAAACTACTTTAAGCATAGGTTTTACTTTCACTTCAGCAACAGACTTATTGACATCAGCAATCCGAAGTATCCCATTTTTAGGCGCTTTCAAATTAAAACGACCATCTGCGTCAGCTACAGTATAATCATTTGTTCCTTTTACTAACACAGTAGCCGCAATCGTTTTTCCTTCTTCATCAGTCACAACTCCAGTTACAGAAATCCAATCAGAACGATATTTATCGGTTTCCAATCTTACAATCTTTGTTCCATCCATTTCATTTACAGACACCGATCTTATATTTTTGGTAGACATACCTTTCAATTTAGACTTCTTAATCTTTTCATCGTCTATACAATAAATAATTTCTCCTTCTACATCTTTTGCCATGCTTTCTGCCAATTCCAAAGCATCTGCATAAGGCTTTTTCGGATTAGCTTTATTAAACTCATATTCCGCATCTGTAAACAAAGTGATAATCAGCACTCCATTTTTCCCTCTTTCCCCATAAATATCCGTAGCTGATTTATCTTTCAATATAGTAAAGTTTTTAATACGATCAGGAGCAAGTTTGGAAATAGCATCTTCTTCCAATGCTTCTTTACCGTCAATAATAACCAAAGGCTTTTTTTTAGCTTGAGCAACATGCCATTCCTCATCATGAGATCCCCCCATATAAAAGTGTGATTTTTTAGGTGATTCGCTCTCAGTCCTTACCTTTGCAGGTTTTGGAAATTTTTGTTTATTCTGATATTCTTCTTCCGTCAACAAATCAACTAAAACTACTCCATCTTTCCCCCTCTCTCCATAAACCTCTACAGCTGCTTTGTCTTTCATTACAGATATACTTTTAATACGTTCCGGAGAGACACTGGATAAAGCTTCTTCGCCAACGGCTTCTTTGCCATCTATATAAACTAACGGCTTCTTACCACTTACTGAATGAAACGTTACACCCCAATTCTTACTTCCACGATTGAGAGCATCTAATCTCGTTTTTGAAATAGCATCAATCTTGTACTTATTCTGCAATATTTGTTCTGCGGTTGAATGTAACTGAATAACCATAGCCCCGTTTTTCGCTTTATCTCCATAAATATCTGTAGCCTCTTTTCCATCTAATATAGAAATACTTTCAATACTACTTGGATCTAAAGCATCTACCACAGTACGAGAAGATTCTTTACCATCAATGATCACCAATACATCTTTATCTCGCAAATCCACCGTAGATATCCCCCCAATATGGGTACCCATAAGTTTCGATTTATCTACAGATGTATTCATTCCCGGCTTTATTTTTGCTTGAGTTTTGGTTATTTTAAAATGATTATCTTCATCCGGCAGTAGTTTAGTAGCCACCCCCCCATTCTTTCCTTTTTCTCCATAAATAGATATTGTTCCCTTCTCCTTCAATATTGAATCACCCGTGACTACCAACTTTTTCAGTGAATCTCCAAAAGTAATATTCGACACATCTTTGGTGATTTCTTCCACTTTTGCTTCTACAATTGCAGCCAAATCATTAACTTTGACGGCAGAAATCTCTTCAACTCTTTCAGAGATATCGGGACGGGCAAAAGCGGTTACTCCAATAGCTGCCAACGGAAGTACATACAAGTACTTCAAACGTGCCCAAGGATTCGATTTTTCTTTTAACATCATAGTGATACGTTTTTTAAGTTTACTGTGATTAAAGCTGTTGGCCATAGAGTAGAGCCTTGTGCCAACGGCTTTTTTTATTAATAATAACTGATAATCTTTTGCATCAATACCTTCATTAATAACTGTTTCATCGGCTTCATATTCATGAATATTCTGTAATTCCTGTTTCAGCAGCCATATGCCTGGGTTGAACCATTGAAAAAAGATACAGATATCAGCTACCAACAAATCGATGGAATGACGATTCTGAATATGTGCCATTTCATGAATCAGAATCTCGCGTCCATCCTCTTCCAAATCTTTCCGGGAAATAACGATATATCTCATCCAACTGAAAGGAGCGACCTCCCGTTCCAGAACAATCAATCTGACTCCTCCTTCAAGCCTTTCTTGTTTACCCGATTTAATCAGTAATAGTAAACGGGATAAAGAGTAAAGATTACGGCATGCAAAGAATATAATACCAACTAGATAAAACAGCAACAGAACTTGTACCCAGGAAATGGAAAGTTCCTCCGGCTGTGCAACCGTCACCTCCGCGGGATCCATAGCTTCCGCCATCATCAATAGTTGCTCAACTGTCAGTACGGTCTGACTCAATTCGGTCTGATGAGCAGTAGTCACCTCTATAAAGGGAATCAGCAGGGATAAAAATAATATCCCTAATAAGGCTATCCTATTGAACCGATGGAATGTTTCCTTACTTAACAACAATCTGTAAAACAGATAAAATAAAGACAGACAAACCGCCGATTTCAAAATATAGATAAGAAAGATTCCCATAGTCATTGATATTTAAAGGAGACAAATATAGTTTTAACCCGGATTAGTATAAATAATAAGGACGCTGAATGACCATTTTATTAAGTATATTGATTCCTAAGTTATTTATCCAATACGATTTTTATATCTTTTGCAGCTTTTGTCCTGAAAAGCACCTTCTCACCCCGAGAAATCTGGAGAGAGGCGTCTTTAGGAGTTTTCAGCTCAAAGTGTCCAGTTGCATCAGTCTTTGTAGACGATGAAGTTCCATACATAGTAATAGTGACTCCTTCCATAGGCTTTCCTTCCTTATCCATTACAATACCCGAAGCCAATACCCACTTATCCGAATTTCTTTCCGTTTCAACACGGATCGTAGTTTCACCCTCCCCGCTATTATCAATACGTGATACTCCACGCACTTCATTTGCCGGAATATTTTTCAATTCTTCTTCCGAGGCTTCCTTACCATCAATAAAGAATAATACCTTTCCTGTAGGAACAACTTTATTATCGTGGATATTCATTGCCATCTCCCAAGCATTGTTATAGGGACGTTGCGGATTCTTTTTAATGTCTTCATATTCCTCCTCAGAAAGCAAGTCTATCAAAATCACTCCATTCTTCGCCTTCTCACCATAAGCCTCCAAAGCAGCCTCTGATTTCAAGACAGAAAAGCTTTTTATACGATCCGGAGAAATCTTAGACAAAGCATTAGGTTCCAAAACTTCTTTACCGTCAATCACTACTAGTGGTTCCTCACCATCATATACACCACGAATGGGAAGTCCGCCAATGCCAGGGACAGAGTTCAGTTTAGGAAATGATCCAGTTTTAGTCTTAAATTTAGCCTGAGTTTTAGTAATTCGAAAGTGGTTATCCGCATTCGGCAGTAATTCAATATCATAAACACCATGTTTTCCTTTCTCGCCATAGATAGAAAGAGCCGCATCGCTACGTAATATAGACACAGTCTTTATTCGATTCGGGTTGGCTTCATCATTCATTATCGAATACAATGTATCTTTAGATACTTCCTTACCATCTACCAATATAAGAGGCTTATTTGATTCCGATATCCGTTCAAAACGGCCACCATATAAAACAACCGAACTTCGCTTGGAAGCAACGGAATCATTGAATATTACAACTGAATCTGCTGAATATACAGTCGATGAATCCTTAGAAACCCAACGTCCTCCATACATTTTTGATTTCTCAGGCACTACATAGGGCTTAGCTTTCAGGGAGTCTTTCAGCACATCTTTGGTGATTTCTTCCACTTTTGCTTCTACAATTGCAGCCAAATCATTAACTTTGACGGCAGAAATCTCGTCAGCCTTTTCAGAGATTTCGGGACGGGCAAAAGCGGTTACTGCAATAGCTGCCAACGGAAGTACATATAAGTATTTCAAACGCGCCCAAGGATTTGATTTTTCTTTTAACATCATAGTGATACGTTTTTTAAGTTTACTGTGATTAAAGCTGTTGGCCATAGAGTAGAGCCTTGTGCCAACGGCTTTTTTTATTAATAATAACTGATAATCTCTAGCGTTTATACCCCCATTAATGACCGCTTCGTCGGCTTCGTATTCATGGATATTCTGCAATTCCTGTTTCAATAACCACGCTCCAGGATTAAACCACTGAAAGAATATACAGATATCTGCTATAAGCAAGTCCCAAGAATGGTGCTTTCTGATATGCGCACATTCGTGAATCAGTATTTCACGTCCGTTCTCCTCCAAATCAGTTCGTGAAATCACAACAAACTTCATCCAACTGAAGGGCGCCACTTTCCGGTCATGAACCAACAAAACAGTATGTTTATCTATCTGTCTCCGTTGCGCCGTATTCATTAACCGAACAAGACGGAATAAAGAATAGACATTCCGGCAAACAAGGAAAAATATGCCCGCTATATAAAATAGAAGAACTATTTCTATCCAATGCACTGGGCTTCTCCACGTATCTACCAAATCATCTCCTTCCACTACTGCTGTCACCTGGGTTTGCTGATGATTCTCTGCCATAACAAGTAGTTGTTCAATTGTCAATACTGCCTGATTTATTTCATTCTGCGGCGCCTTGGTCACTTCAATCAGCGGAAGCAACAAAGAAAACACGAGAATGCCCAACAACGCAATCCGGTTAAAACGGTAGAACGTTTCTTTACTCAACAGCAGCCTGTAAAACAAATAAAACAATGACAGGCACACCCCCGATTTTAGTATATAGACGAAAAAGAATCCCATATATAGATTAATTCCAGTTAGTTCTCTGCCAATTTCTTCTCAAACTCCTCCAAATAGGAAGGATTCTTTTTAGATGCCAACACCCAAATGCCTTTCTTGGCTTTACTACCAAACTTAGATTCCAGATTCGTCGACTCCGGCAAAATTTCCCATACATCATGCAGGAGATCATCCGGAGATAAGCTCTTCAACTGCTGGTAAGAAATTTCTTTTCCATCCAAAAGAATAAGCTGTCCATCATGCCCGGTTCCCCCTCCATCCGTACAATAAATCTTAAAGAAATCCTTCACATAATAAATGCACTTCACAGTATGAGAGGTCTTCACTTCATGAGCAAGTGCAGGATGAGCGTTCTGCTGCTTTTTAACTCCATAGAGTTCATTCAATGATTTAAGCATTCCTTTTTTTACCCGATGAACAAAATCCGCCAAGTCATTTTCTGTCCACGGAGTAGTCGAAGATAAACGCAGTATTCCATTTTCCTTTTGGTAAACACCTTTCCGATAACTGATGACATTATCATCAGAACTTGATTCCGAAATTGACCATCCTGCATATCCTACAGGGATATGCATTTTTAGAGTATCGATTTCTATAATTTGTACAGTGTCCGATTCTGCATAACTCTTAGAAACCAGAATCTCTTCGAAATGTCTCACATCCAGTGTATCCTGTATGAATGCATTTCCCTCCTGATTATTCATATTCAGAAGATTCGGACGGGCAAAAAGAATAGCTGCAATAGCTGCCAACGGAAATACTATCAAGTATTTTGATAACTTCCAAGGATTTGATTTTTTCTTCAACATCATAGTAATACGTTTTTTAAGTGAACTGTGATCAAAGCTATTGACCATAGAATATAACCTTGTTCCAACTGTTTTTTGAATCAATAAAAGCTGATATTTCTTCGCATCAATC
The DNA here is from genome assembly GCF_023656585.1 of Bacteroides sp. B1-V-101. NCBI lineage: Bacteria > Pseudomonadati > Bacteroidota > Bacteroidia > Bacteroidales > Bacteroidaceae > Bacteroides > Bacteroides sp. B1-V-101. The sequence continues at coordinate 34,681 of NZ_JAMOKH010000020.1, forward strand.
TCTGTTTTCAGAACTGATTCATCTGCTTCAAACTCATGTATGGCTTTCAATTCTTTTCTGAACAGCCACATTGCAGGATTAAACCACTGGAACAAAAGGCAAATCTCCGCCAATAATAGGTCCCGGAAATGTTTGTGCATGATATGCGCATACTCATGAGCTATAATTTCTTCGCCATACTCCTCCAAGTCCTGCCGGGATAGCACAATATAGTGTCTCCAACTAAACGGTGCCACATTTTGCTGATGGACCACCAATCTGATTTTTCCTTTCCAACACTTCTTCTCACTGTTACGAATCAAACGGTATATACATGCTATAGAAAATATATAACGCAACAATACCAGCAATGCTCCACCCAAATACAACAATTCTAAATTGACTGGGGTCAAAATTGTGAAGTCAGACTTTTCTTTTTCCAATTGTGTCTGTACCGTATTTGTTGTGACTTGTTCCGTTTCCTGCGGATTCAGTTGCTGTTTTATTTCTTCTTCCGGATTATTCAGGTGGTCAAACACTTGTTCAATCTGTGGTAAATGGAAGTTCTGTGAAACTTTTAGCGAAGGAATGACAAATGCAACCAATATAAGTCCGATCAACACCATCCGGTTGAATCGATGAAATGTCTCCTTGCTTAGCCACAAGCGGTAGAATAAATAAAAAACAGACAGACAAAGCGCTGTTTTCAACATATATATGAGGAAGAAAATGTGCATAGTATTGTTTTGTATTAGATCGTGTTATTCTTTATTATTTCTGATGAGCTTGTTCCACCTCGTTTATAAGCCTTTTCAAGTCATCCAAAGAAATATCCTCCTCTTTGACCAGAGACGAAACAGCGCTCAAATATGAATTATTGAAATACTTGCTGATTACATTCCGCAATGTCCCTTTACGAAAATCTTCTTCGCTGACAACGGGATAGTACTGATAAGTATTCCCAAAAGTATGATGAGCCAGAAATCCCTTATCTTCAAGCCCGCGAACAATCGTAGATAACGTATTGAAATGAGGCTTTGGTTCCTCATAGAAAGCCAACATTTCTTTCACAAACAAAGGGCCTTTCTCCCAGAAATACCCCATCAATTCCTCTTCTTTTACTGTTAATCCTTTCATATTTACAACATTGTTTGCTGCAAATAACGAGAAGTTTTAGTTCATAAACTAATTTTCATAGTTAAAGTAAACTAAATGCTTTAGTTTATCTTCTTTTTTAACAATTGCGGTAAGGTATACCTATTTATATATTGGCATTCAACTCAGATTCCATCATTATTTATCCATCCATTCCCCCCAGCTTCTCAGAAAAGACGACATCGCCGAGACGCTTACCTATCTTCTTAGCATCTCTTACCTACATCCTTATCTTATCTCCCTTACATACCTCTGTTTTCTTACCGACATCTTCATCGTTCCACTAGAGTGCACAGGCCTGCGCACTCTAGTGAACAGATCGTGCCACCCGGGTGAAACGATCTGTTCACCCGAGTGGCACAATAACAATTGAACTTATATCACACGACCTTATCCGATAGATAACACAAGAATATAGGGTTGTTTATCTGAAAAGTAAGGCTACATCTCCCTTATTATCCCAGTAATTTATCAATGATAAAATGGCCGATGAAGAATAAATCGCCCATGAAAACAATGCTGAATATCAGAAAAGCGAAGCAGGTACTCCAACGGGAACCTCCTGCTTCCTCGCCACGTTTAATACGGAGCAGGGAACTGTGCAGACAATCACCCGCAATGAACAGCACAAACAGACTCGGTATCAAGTCACCCCATGATATCAACCACAGGTTATCACCTTTTCCCATCAGGAATGTCAATGCTACGGCCAACAGGAAGACAGAAGCATACTGCAAATCTTTTCTCTTCGAATTCATAGCGGTAATATTTAAAGTACTTTTCACAAAGATATCGAATATCTTCCAATAATCCTTATCAATTCTATCTAAAAAAGGTTATGCCTGATCGGAAGATTCGGACGGAGCATTCCCTGCCTTAGCGGATTTCTTTTTCAGCCGACCGCTCTTTCTCAGCGCTTCGGCAATAATCCACTGAAGTTGTCCGTTGGTACTGCGAAACTCATCGGCTGCCCATTTTTCGATGGCATCCATTGTCTCGGCATCTACACGCAAAACAAAACTCTTTATTGAAGATTCTTTTTTAGCCACTACCTTCTTACCTTCTATTTTTATTTATTAATGATTCAACGTACCTGTATTGACTACCGGCTGTGCAGCCTCATCCGCACAAAGAACTACAAGCAGATTGCTGACCATCGCCGCCTTCTTGTCCTCGTCCAATTCAACAATTTCTTCTTCAGAAAGTTTATGCAAAGCCATACGTACCATTGAGACGGCACCCTCCACAATCTTTTCACGGGCACTGATAATGGCCGAAGCCTGCTGACGACGCAACATGACGGCCGCAATCTCCGGAGCATAAGCCAGATAGTTGATACGGGCTTCCACTATTTCCATTCCGGCCATCGCCAGACGTTCGTTAAGCTGGTGTTCCAACTGATCATTGATTTCATCACCACCGCTACGCAATGTCAATTCATCCGAATTCGCTTCGTTATCATCGTAAGCATACAATCCTGCCACCTGACGGAGAGCAGCGTCACTCTGCACACGCACAAAATCTTCAAAAGCATTCATTCGTCCGGCAACGGTTACGCTCATCTGTCCGGTTCCTTTATTATCCGCCATCGTCTGTGCATCGATTTCGAACATGGCCTTATACGTATCCTTCAGTTTCCAGACAAGCACCAGTCCTATCAGAATGGGGTTACCAATCTTATCATTCACCTTGATAGGTTCTATATCCAGATTACGAGCACGCAAAGAGAGCTTTTTCTTATTCATAAAAGGATTCACCCAAAAGAAACCGGTTTCGGTAAAGGTACCCTTGTACTTTCCGAAGAATACCATAGCCCGGGCTTCGTTCGGTTCCTGAGAAAAATATCCGGGAATCATCAGAATAGCTGCCGCAAGAAAGAGGATCAGCAGCAGGAACAAAACAATACTTCCTTTAAAAAGGACAAAGCTCATCACAATCAGAAGAGGCAGTATCGCCAAATTAACAAACAAGGCTACAAACCCATTAATAACCACGTCATTGTACTGAAATTCTTTTGCATTCATAGGACTAAATTTTGATATTATTTTGATATCACAAATATATCACTTTTCAATCTGATAATGCAAGGGGAAAGACTCTTTTTTCTCCGCAATACATCATTTTTAACTAAACAGCAGTCATCCGATACTAAACAAATTTAAAAGGCGTAAGAAAATAAGGGTTTAATTCAAACAAAAACGGGATGTACTTTGAGGTATTTAAGTTTATTGTTATTTTTGCAGGGTATGAACTTAACCCCCTTAAACAAGTAAAATATAAAACGATTTATAAAATGAGAAAAGTAAGTTTAGCCCTGCTCCTCTGCCTTCTCTGCCTCGCCGGAATGGCACAAGGACAAAAGGCACTTGATTTAAAAGATATTACCTCCGGACGCTTCCGTCCGGAAAATATTCAGGGAGTCATCCCCACACCAGATGGAGAGCACTACACACAAATGAACGCCGACGGTACGCAAATCATCAAATACTCATTCCGCACAGGAGAAAAGGTAGAGGTGATCTTTGACGTGAACCAGGCACGTGAATGTGACTTCAAGAATTTCGACAGCTATCAGTTCTCACCCGATGGTGACAAATTGCTGATTGCTACCAAAACGACCCCGATATACCGGCATTCATACACAGCTGTGCATTATATATACCCTTTGAAACGAAATGATAAGGGAGTTACGACAAACAACATTATTGAACGGCTGTCCGACGGCGGACCTCAACAGGTCCCCGTCTTTTCTCCCGACGGAACGATGATCGCTTTCGTGCGTGACAATAATATATTTCTCGTAAAGCTGCTCTACGGTAACAGCGAAAGCCAGGTGACCGAAGATGGCAAGCAAAATACAGTTCTCAACGGTATCCCCGACTGGGTATATGAGGAAGAGTTCGGTTTCAACCGTGCCCTGGAGTTCAGTGCCGATAATACCATGATTGCTTTCATCCGCTTCGACGAATCGGAAGTTCCTTCTTATTCTTTTCCGATGTTCGCGGGAGAAGCACCGCAGATTACTCCTTTGAAAGACTATCCGGGCGAATATACCTACAAGTATCCGAAAGCCGGATACCCGAACTCGAAAGTAGAAGTACGTACGTACGACATCAAATCGCACGTGACCCGCACCATGAAGCTTCCGATAGATGCAGACGGATATATCCCCCGCATCCGCTTCACGAAAGATGCCAGCAAACTTGCCGTCATGACATTGAACCGCCATCAGGATCGTTTCGACCTTTATTTTGCCGATCCGCGCTCAACGCTCTGCAAGTTAGTGTTGCGTGATGAGTCACCTTATTATATTAAGGAGAACGTGTTCGATAATATCAAGTTCTATCCGGAAACTTTCAGTTTGCTTAGCGAACGTGACGGTTTCAGCCATCTTTACTGGTACAGCATGGGGGGAAACCTTATCAAGAAAGTAACCAATGGCAAATATGAAGTGAAGGATTTTCTGGGTTATGACGAAGCAGACGGTTCTTTCTATTATACCAGCAATGAGGAAAGCCCCTTGCGTAAAGCAGTTTACAAGATCGATAAGAAAGGTAAAAAGACAAAGTTGTCTCAACGTGAAGGAACCAATACGCCGTTATTCAGCAAATCGATGAAGTATTACATGAACAAATTCTCGAATCTGGATACTCCTATGCTGGTTACACTGAACGACAACACAGGCAAAACCTTAAAAACGCTTATCACCAACGACCAGTTGAAACAAACGTTAGCCGGCTATGCCATCCCGCAAAAAGAGTTCTTTACCTTCCAGACTACGGACGGGGTAACTTTGAATGGATGGATGATGAAGCCTGTCAACTTCTCCGCATCCAAGAAATATCCGGTGCTGATGTACCAATATAGCGGTCCGGGATCACAACAAGTTCTGGATACTTGGGGAATCAGTTGGGAGACTTACATGGCCAGCCTCGGCTATATCGTTGTATGTGTAGACGGTCGTGGCACAGGAGGCCGCGGAGAAGCGTTCGAGAAATGCACTTATCTCAAAATCGGCGTGAAAGAAGCCAAAGACCAGGTCGAAACAGCTCTTTATTTAGGCAAACAGCCGTATGTGGATAAAGACCGGATCGGTATCTGGGGATGGAGCTATGGCGGATACATGACATTGATGAGTATGAGCGAAGGAACGCCGGTGTTCAAAGCCGGTGTAGCTGTTGCCGCACCTACCGACTGGCGTTTCTACGACACCATATATACAGAACGTTTCATGCGCACCCCGAAAGAAAACGCAGAAGGATACAAAGAATCATCCGCTTTCACACGGGCCGACAAGCTGCACGGCAATCTGTTGCTGGTACATGGTATGGCAGACGATAATGTTCACTTCCAGAACTGTGCTGAATACGCCGAGCATCTGGTGCAGTTGGGCAAACAATTTGATATGCAAGTATATACCAATCGTAATCATGGCATATACGGTGGCAACACCCGTCAGCATCTATATACACGATTGACCAACTTCTTCCTCAACAATTTGTAATGGCTGACAGAGTGCGCAAGCCTGAATGGCTGAAAATAAATATCGGTGCCAACGACCGTTACACCGAAACTAAAAGAATTGTCGACTCCCACTGCCTGCATACGATATGCAGCAGTGGGCGTTGTCCCAACATGGGAGAATGCTGGGGAAAAGGAACTGCCACATTTATGATCGGTGGTGACATCTGCACCCGAAGCTGCAAATTCTGCAACACACAAACCGGACGCCCGCATCCACTGGATGCCAACGAACCGACACACGTAGCGGAGTCTATCGCTCTTATGAAATTAGATCATGCGGTAGTTACTTCGGTAGACCGTGACGACCTTCCCGATCTGGGAGCCGGACATTGGGCACATACCATTCGTGAGATCAAACGACTGAATCCGCAGACCACAATCGAAGTACTGATACCCGATTTTCAGGGTAGAATGGAACTGGTAGACCTAGTGATAGAAGCCAATCCCGATATTATTTCCCATAATATGGAGACGGTAAGACGCATCAGTCCCTTGGTTCGCAGTGCGGCCAACTATGATACCAGCCTGCAAGTGATCGGTCACATCGCCCGAAGCGGAACAAAATCAAAAAGCGGTATTATGGTGGGGTTGGGAGAAACTCCACAGGAAGTGGAAACCATTATGGACGACCTGCTGGCAGTCGGCTGCCAGATTCTTACGATAGGACAATATTTGCAGCCTACACACCGACATTATCCGGTTGCCGAGTATGTGACGCCACAACAATTCGCCACTTACAAAACCATCGGTTTAAAAAAAGGATTCAGCATTGTAGAGAGTGCTCCTCTCGTTCGTTCATCCTATCATGCAGAGAAACACATTCGATAGAAAACAAAACACATTCCCTATTTGTTTTATAGGTAAAACCGGCAAATAAACATAAAGATGGATCATAAAGGAACACTTTCTTCCGCGTTTAACATGTCATTGGGTTTTATCCCCGTTATTATTTCCATTTTATTGTGTGAATTTATAACGCAAGACACGGCTATTTACATCGGTACTGGTATAGGTATCGTAGGGATATACCTATTACTACACCGTAAAGGAGCGCTAATTCCTAATTTTATTCTTTATATTGCCACCGGAATGCTGGCACTGCTGTCACTTGCAGCCTTGATTCCCGGTGACTATGTTCCGCCAGGTGCTCTGCCTCTTACCCTGGAAGTCAGTATCCTCATTCCGATGCTGATACTCTATATGCATAAAAAGAGATTTATCAACCACTTTCTGAGACAGATAGGCTCCTGCAATAAGCGCTTGTATGCGCAAGGAGCAGAGGCGGCAGTTGTTTCGGCCCGTTTTGCATTGATCTTCGGTATCCTGCATTTTATTATTATCAGTATTGTCGTTGCCAGTCAGGACCCTTTAAGCCAGACAAGTATGGTGATACTTTATAAGGTATTTCCCCCTGTCGTATTTGTGATGAGTATCCTGTTCAATCAGATTGCTATCCGGTATTTCAACCATCTGATGTCGCACACGGAATACGTGCCCATAGTCAATACGAAAGGAGATGTCATCGGAAGAAGTCTTGCCATAGAAGCACTCAACTATAAGAATGCCTATATCAATCCGGTCATAAGAATAGCCGTATCTACTCACGGGATGCTGTTTCTTTGTGACAGACCGATGAATGCCATCCTTGATAAAGGGAAAACTGACATACCGATGGAATGCTATCTCCGTTATGGTGAGTCCCTCACCGAAGGAGTAAACCGCTTGGTGCACAATGCGCTTCCACACGCAACGGAAGACTTCAAGCCAGAGTTTAACATTGTCTATCACTTCGAGAATGAAGCAACCAACCGGCTCATCTATCTTTTCATCGTCGATATCAAAGATGATTCTATCCTTTGCACTCCCCGCTTCAAGAACAGTAAGCTATGGAGTTTCAAGCAGATAGAAGAAAATATGGGCAAAGGCTTTTTCAGCAGTTGCTTCGAAGATGAATACGAACACCTGAAAGATGTTATTTGTATAAGAGAAAAATACAGGGAATCTTAGACAATTCGGGAATATGCCCTTTCCAGTCTTTCACCGTGCGGGTTTGTATAAACTCGCCTTCGCAAGTTATATTGGCAGCAATACATAGTTTTGTCTGCGGACGGCAATTCTGCAAGATATCTTCTATCATCTTATGATTCCGGTAAGGAGTTTCGATGAATAGCTGTGTCTGACTTTCAGCATAGACACGCTGCTCCAGTGTTTTCAGTTTCTTAGCCCGTTCTCCCGGTTCTATCGGCAGGTAACCATGAAAGGCAAAGCTCTGTCCGTTGAATCCCGAAGCCATCACTGAAAGAATAATAGAGGAAGGACCTACCAGAGGAATCACTTTCAGTTTCTGGCGCTGAGCAATGGCAACCACATCTGCTCCCGGATCGGCAACGGCAGGACAGCCCGCCTCCGAAATCACCCCCATTGAGGCTCCACTCGCCAAAGGTTTCAGATAACCGGATATATCTTCGGGAGAAGTATGCTTATTCAAAGGATAAAAAGTCAGCGAATCAATATCAATTTCCCGGTCAACCTTCTTCAGAAAGCGACGGGCAGAACGAACATCTTCGACAATAAAATGCCGGATACCACGAATAATCTCCGTATTATAAGAAGGTAACACCTGTTCAAGAGGTGTATCGCCCAATGTAACGGGCAACAGGTAAAGAGCAGTTTCCACTTTAGGTAATAGGTGATAAGTAATAAGTAATAGGTATGGGCTAGAGTTTCAGGTAACCGGACTCTTCGAACATACTCTGATAATCGGTAAGTTCCAGCAGATCCTTTATTTTAAGATCTTTATGCTTTTTCATGTAGGATGCTATAATCCGTGCTCCCACCCACGAACCGATCAATGCAGGGGCTTGTCCTCCCAACATATCAACAGTCGGCGCCGGTTTCATATAGTAGCGGATCACCATTGGGTCACGTGCGTGCAGATGATCGTTTGCACAGATATACTCCCAGATATCCTTTTCGTTTTTCCTGCACCATTCGTTCTCCTGATCCGAGTATCCCATTGCCTGGCCAATATCGTCATAACCAAGCAGATGCTGCACCACATAATTGATTTTGCCGGAATGCATCATCAGATCGACCAGACAAGTACCTTCATGATAGTTCATTTCGTAACGGCTAAGGAGATAGAATGCGAAACAATCCGGCACAATCCGTTCCGGACGCATCGAGGTACATTGATAGTCATAGTAGAAACGTTTGTAGAGAGGATAGTCTTCTCCCATATACTTATCGAGGCTGATTCCCAGCAATGTATCTACCAGAATGATCGATTCATTGAATGCGGATATCTGCGAATAAATAAATGGTATTTTCGTATCGGGGACTTCCTTCTTCAGCTTCCGGAATCCTTTGGTGAGTCCTTTTTCTACTTCGTCAAGATTGGGATATTTAGCTTCTACATCGCTCAGCAAACGAAGCAAGGTGCTATCCGAGTAGAATTTTTGCAAACGCTGAGAAATGGTGTCGTCCTTCACCGTACCGATAGACAGTACATCTTCTATCAGAATCTTTGTCGGCTGGCGATAGTCCATTGTCAGTTTCTGCATAGCGGAAAAGCTGTTGGAGCGAACATATTCGCTCAACAGCTTATCGTATCTCAGAACAGAAATCCCTTCTTCCTTCTGCTCCGCAACCTTTCCTGTGCTTAAGCCGCAGGAGGCGAAAAGCATACCTATTAATATAGTAAGAAGAGAGATCCGTAGTTTCATAACCTTTTATCCGTAAATGATATTACCATTTTCGTCCATGTACTCATCCAGTCCTTTTTCGTAAGTAGCCATTGCACGAAGACTCATACCTACGCTGGAGAAACCACCGTCATGGAATAAGTTCTGCATAGTCACTTTACGGGTAAGGTCGGAGAACATCACGATACAATAATCCGCACATTCGTCAGCTGTTGCATTTCCAAGCGGAGACATACGGTTAGCGAAATCATACAGCTTATCCATACCTTTCACTCCCGAACCGGCAGTAGTAAAGGTAGGCGACTGTGAAATCGTATTCACACGTACGCTATGCTCACGACCGTAGATGTACCCGAAACTGCGTGCGATAGATTCCAGCAGGGCTTTAGCATCCGCCATATCATTGTAGCCGTAGAAAGTACGCTGAGCAGCGACATAACTCAAAGCTACGATAGAACCATATTCTGCAATAGCGTTCAGTTTCTTGGCAGACTGGATCATTTTATGGAACGATACAGCCGAAATATCCAATGTCTTGTCCAACATTCCATAGTCAAGGTCATCATAAGTACGTTTCTTGCGCACGTTAGGAGACATACCGATAGAGTGCAATACAAAGTCAATTTGTCCGCCCAGTATATCCATAGATGTCTTGAATACATTCGTCAGATCTTCCACACTAGTGGCATCTGCCGGCACTACCTGACAGTTTAGTTTTTCAGCTAATGCATTGACTTCACCCATACGGATAGCCATCGGAGTATTTGATAATGTAATAGTTGCACCTTCTTCTACGGCACGCTCTGCTACTTTCCAGGCGATAGACTGGTCGTTCAAGGCACCGAAGATTATTCCTCTTTTTCCTTTCAACAAGTTGTTACTCATATCTTTTAATAGTTAAATTTTGTGCAAAGATAGTATCTTTCTGCATAAAAACACGAGAAGTGTGCAAATATTAGACATAAATGACAAAAAATACACGTATTCTATCAATAACTCCACATCCGCCTGAAGTTTCCCCCCTATCTTTGCCAATGATAATTAAGAGGTTTTTTCATAATATTTATTTTAAGGTTAGAATTAGGTTAACATGAATTTGTCTTATTCCTTTCCGGCAGGCTGCCTGCGAGAGGTCGCCTGCGGAGGGAGATAAGAGTTATGAAAAAGCCATCTTAACAATCGAAAGAGAATACCAGAAAAACAATAAATGTATAACCCTATAGAAAAGTTACTAAATGAACACAATGACAAGAAGACTCCTCTGGATGGTCGTATGTTGTTTGCCGTTTGTCTCTGGATGCAAACAAAGTGAGTGTGCAATAAGCGAAACCGCAATAGACGACACCATTTACCAGAATTTACCTTTCGAAATGCCAAAAGTACAGCAACCGGTTTTTCCCGCTTATGAGGTAAATATCTCTAAATTCGGAGCCAAGGGGGATGGAATGACCCTGAATACGAAAGCAATCAACGATGCTATAAAAGAGGTGAACCAACGTGGCGGAGGTAAAGTGATCATCCCGGAAGGCACCTGGCTGACCGGACCTATCGAACTGCTCAGCAACGTGAATCTTTATACAGAACGCAATGCACTGGTACTCTTCACCGGTGACTTTGAAGCATATCCTATCATTCCCACTTCTTTCGAAGGATTGGAAACACGCCGCTGTCAATCACCGATTTCTGCTCGTAATGCCGAGAATATCGCTATCACAGGATATGGAATATTTGACGGTAACGGAGACTGCTGGCGTCCGGTGAAGAAAGAAAAACTAACAGCTTCGCAATGGAATAAACTGGTAAAATCGGGTGGTGTACTTGATGAACAGGAAAGAATATGGTATCCTACCGCCGGTTCACTGAAAGGTGCAATGGCCTGCAAAGACTTCAATGTGCCCGAAGGCATCAACACGGACGAAGAATGGAATGAAATCCGTGCATGGTTGCGCCCCGTATTACTGAGTTTCGTGAAAAGCAAGAAGATTTTGCTGGAAGGAGTCACTTTCAAGAACTCACCGAGCTGGTGTCTGCATCCGTTGTCATGCGAAGACTTTACAGTGAATAATATTCAGGTAATCAATCCCTGGTATTCTCAGAACGGAGATGCACTCGACCTGGAATCTTGCAAGAATGCACTGATCCTGAATAGTGTATTCGATGCGGGTGACGATGCCATCTGTATCAAATCGGGTAAAGATGAAAACGGCCGCTGTCGCGGAGAACCTTGCCAGAATGTAATCGTAAAGAATAATACGGTACTACATGGGCATGGCGGATTTGTAGTAGGCAGTGAAATGTCCGGTGGTGTGAAGAATATCTATGTAGAAGATTGTACATTCCTGGGAACAGATGTAGGTCTGCGCTTCAAAAGTACCCGCGGACGTGGCGGTGTTGTAGAAAACATCTATATCAATAACATCAACATGATCAATATACCGAACGAACCATTACTTTTCGACCTGTTCTATGGTGGCAAAGGAGCCGGAGAAGAATCGGAAGAAGATCTGCTGAGCCGTATGAAGACGGCGATTCCTCCTGTTACCGAAGAGACTCCTGCGTTCCGTGATATTCATATATCAAATGTCATTTGCAGAGGTTCGGGACGTGCAATGTTCTTCAACGGACTTCCGGAAATGCCTATCCGTAACGTAACCGTGAAGAATGTGGTGATGACGGAAGCTACTGACGGAGTCGTTATCAGTCAGGTAGACGGTGTCTCACTCGAAAATATTTATGTAGAATCAACCAAAGGAAAGAATATACTGAATGTCAAAAGCGCCAAGAATCTGAAAGTCGATGGAGAGACTTATGAAGAGATTGACGCCAAAGGACAGATATTGAATTTCAAATAAGAGATTCCACCACAGAAAACCACAAAATCATTATATAGAGTAAAAAGCTCAAATAGCAGACTAATTTATCTTCCAAAGATAAGCCGGTCTGCTATTTTTTCAATTACTTTTGCAGAAAGAAATACGACGTATAATATCATGCCTTAAAATCATGAAGAAGAATATTTTTATCATCACACTCCTTGTCGGGTGCTGCTCTCTGTCCGCCTGGGCTCAAAAACAGGAGAAAACCATTACTGTAGAAGTAAACAATAACTGGAACCGTGCCAAGACGGATGAACCGGTAGTAATCAACTTGCGTGACTTGCATACCGGATTTAAAGTAAAGTCTGCCGCAGTAATGGAAGGAAGCACTGAAATCCCTTCTCAGCTGGACGACCTGAACAGAGACCGTAAGATGGATGAACTGGCATTCGTTACCAGCCTCCCTGCTCACGGAAGAAAAACATTCCAGGTAACCCTGTCTTCTGAAAAGAGTACGAAAACCTATCCGGCACGGGTTTATGCGGAAATGTTCATTGCTGACCCGAGAAAAGGAAAGCATCAGTCAGTACAGGCAATCACTGTCCCTGGTACAAGTAATATATATAGTATGGTCCGTCCTCATGGTCCTGTACTGGAATCGGAACTGGTAGGCTATCGTCTTTACTTTAACGAAAAACAGACACCGGATATCTACGGTAAGTTCAATAAAGGACTGGAAATCAAAGAATCTCAGTTCTACCCTACTGACGAACAGTTAGCAAGAGGATTCGGTGACGATGTCCTCCGGGTATTCGACAGTTGCGGTCCGGGTGCTTTCAAAGGATGGGACGGAAAGAAAGCGACTCATATCACTCCGGTGGCTACCCGTACGGAACGTATCATCTCTTACGGTCCGGTGCGTGTCATCGCAGAAATCGAAGTGACAGGCTGGAAATATCAAAATGCGGAATTGGACATGATGACCCGTTACACACTCTATGCCGGACACCGTGATCTTCGTATCGAGGCATTCTTCGACGAGCCGATTAAGAACGAAGTGTTCTGTACAGGCGTTCAGGATATTGTCGGTACCGCAGAATCTTACTCGGATCACAAAGGGCTTGTCGGCAGTTGGGGAACAGACTGGCCGGTAAACGATACCGTGAAATATGCCAAAGAAACAGTAGGTCTTGGGACCTGCATTCCCCAACGATATGTGAAATCGGAAGAGAAAGACAAAGACAACTACCTCTACACCATCACATCTCCGGGAAGCAAATACTTACAGTATCACACCACTTTCACTTCCATGAAAGAAACTTTCGGCTATAAGACACCGGAAGCATGGTTTGCTTACCTCCGTGAATGGAAAGAAGAACTGGCACATCCGGTAACGGTCAAAATAAAAGATATTCATTAAACAAAGCATACAAATACAGTTAAACAATCAAATACTGGAGTATTTACCAGTTTTTATACCGACTCTGCACAATTATTACTCCTTTGTGCGGAGTCTTTTTTTTACCTTTGCCCCATTGAGAGACTTCAACTGAATCTTTAATATCAAACTATTATACCTATATCATGAAACGATTGACACAGACTTTAGCTTTTTGCCTGCTAACTGTTTTCACTGCGGTAGCACAGAAAAACTATGTATCCGAAGTATGGGTTTCCGATCTCGGAAATGGTAAATACAAAAATCCGGTGCTCTATGCCGATTATTCCGATCCGGACGCTTGCCGCGTAGGAGATGATTTCTATATGACTTCTTCCAGCTTCAACTGTCTGCCGGGATTGCAGATTCTACATTCCAAGGATTTAGTGAACTGGACGATTATCGGAGCTGCTGTTCCCTATGCCCTCACCCCTATTGAAACACCGGAACGTCCGGAACACGGCAACCGTGTCTGGGCACCCAGTATCCGCCACCATAACGGAGAGTTTTATATCTTCTGGGGAGACCCGGATCAAGGCGCTTTCATGGTAAAAGCCAAAGACCCGCAAGGTCCGTGGACGGAACCTGTTCTGGTTAAACCGGGAAAAGGAATCATCGATACCTGCCCGCTTTGGGATGAAGACGGAAAAGTATATCTGGTACACGCCTATGCAGGAAGCCGTGCCGGACTGAAAAGTGTAATCACCATCTGTGAATTGAATAAGGAAGCGACCAAAGCCATCACCCCCTCACGCATTATCTTCGACGGTCACGAAGCACACCAGACGTGTGAAGGCCCGAAGTTTTATAAAAGGAACGGCTATTATTATATCTTCCATCCGGCAGGCGGTGTGCCAACCGGTTGGCAGGTAGTACTCCGTTCTAAAAATGTGTATGGTCCTTATGAATGGAGAACTGTACTGGCGCAGGGTGATTCTCCCGTCAATGGACCTCACCAGGGAGCTTGGGTAGACACTCCTTCCGGAGAAGACTGGTTCTTCCACTTTCAGGATGTAGGCGCTTATGGTCGCCTTGTTCACTTGCAACCGATGAAGTGGGTGAATGACTGGCCTGTAATCGGTATCGACAAAGATGGTGACGGTTGCGGCGAACCGGTAATGACCTACAAAAAGCCGAATGTAGGAAAGATATATCCCATCTGTACACCGCAAGAAAGCGACGAATTCGACGGATATATACTCTCTCCGCAATGGCAGTGGCACGCTAATATCAATGAGAAATGGGCATATTATGCCGGAGACAAAAGTTATGTCAGACTATACTCTTATCCGGTAGTAGCGGATTATAAGAATTTGTGGGATGTAGCTAATCTGTTGTTGCAAAAAACTCCTTCGGACAATTTCACCACCACAATGAAACTGACCTTCATGCCTAATCCCAAACTGAAAGGTGAACGTACAGGTTTGGTAGTAATGGGCAGGGATTATGCAGGATTGATTCTGGAAAATACGGACAAAGGTCTTGTGCTGTCTCAAATTGAATGTAAAAAAGCAGATAAAGGAGAAGCGGAACAGGTAAACTCTTCTGTCGGTCTTACCCAAAACACGGTATACCTAAAGGTACGTTTCAGTTGCGACGGCAAGAAAATTAAAGCCAGTGAAGGAGGTAACGACCTCATTGTGATATGCAACTTCAGTTATAGCCTTGACGGAAAGAAGTTCTTGCCATTAGGCAACCCTTTTCAGGCAAGGGAGGGACAATGGATTGGCGCCAAAGTCGGCATGTTCTGTACCCGTCCGGCTATTGTCACCAATGATGGAGGATGGACAGATGTAGACTGGTTCCGAATTACAAGGAAATGATTCGTTTTTTATTCCTATCTTTGTAAGCAGAAAGAAAGGAAAACAGGATTAACATAAAAAAACAAGAAGTTCAATGAAGAAACTAGTCATTTTCGATTTGGATGGTACATTACTGAATACCATTGCCGACCTTGCACACAGTACAAATTATGCCTTGAATAAGTTAGGATATCCCACACATGAGATCGAGAAATATAACTTCATGGTAGGAAACGGCATCGACAAACTTTTTGAGCGTGCCTTGCCGGAAGGAGAAAAGTCCAAAGAGAATGTACTGCGCGTACGCAAGGAATTCGTCCCTTACTATGACATTCATAATGCCGATGACAGCCGCCCTTATCCCGGTATTCCGAAATTGCTCTCATACTTACAGGATGCAGGTATTCAAATTGCTGTGGCTTCCAACAAATATCAGGCAGCCACCCAAAAGTTGATTGACCATTATTTTCCGGAAATCCATTTTACCGCTGTGTTCGGGCAACGTGAAGGGATAAAGGTTAAACCCGATCCAACCGTTGTATTCGATATTCTGGAAGTTGCCAAAGTAACCAAAGAAGAAGTGCTGTACGTGGGTGATTCCGGCGTGGATATGCAAACGGCTGCCAATGCAAGAGTGACAGTTTGTGGAGTAACATGGGGATTCCGCCCACGTGCCGAACTGGAAGAATTCAGTCCTCAATATATTGTAGATACCGCTGAGGAGATCAAACGTCTTATTCTCTAATATCTGAATCTACAGAAAGATCTCATTCTTCAAGCTGTACGATAGATCTATGCGGATTATATCAACATAGATCTATCATGCAGCTATTTTTCTTCAATAACAGAACAATATTTTAAAGATTCTGCGCAGAGAATTGAAAACCGATTCCCGCATCATATAATTTACTATTTCTTTTTAACTTCAGAAAATCAATATCCGGCAGACTTCCATCCGCTTTGCGAGGCAATGTTAACTGAGCAGGATCCAAACTCACAAAATCATCCTCACCTACGGTCATATCTACAGGAAGAAAAGAATTATTGATAATCGTACATTCCTCCCGATTCACATCGACAATATGTTTTCCTGCAGCCCTCGGCTTATATGACAAATTATTCCGAATAATATGATCATATCCGTCCACGTCCACTATTTCTCCGGCAGACTTACGATTCAGCATACAGAAATTAGACGGATTCTGATAACCGGTATTATTGAACCAGGAAATTCCTCCCAAATGGTGATTGGCATAAAATCCTTTGTTCTTGTTTTTATATGCCAGACAATTCTTCACTACATGGTGTGGAATCTCATTCGGCATCTTCACTTTTGAGCGCATACCATAGCCACCCGCTTTAAACCCTGTACCATCTCCCGCACCCACAAATCCTCCGGGCTTATATCCATTATAAAACGCCCAGCAATCTTCAATCGTATAAGCTGCTTGTGCCTTTATCAAATCAAAACCGTCATCACTATTGTACCAGGCCCGACATCCTTTAAACACATTTCCCGTATAGGAGGCAGAAGCCGGATGCCCACCGAAGCCATCCACATTTCCACCGGTACCATTCTCAGATACAGGGTCAAAATTATTATAAGCATCACAGTTCAGTACGAGATTATTACTTCCCCGCACCAAATAAAAACCAATAGCCATGCCATCGTGCATCGCCAGATTCTCGTAAATATTATGATTTCCACCTTGATTGTATATACACTCCGACTGAGTATGCTCCCGGATAGTAACCTGTGTTTTGATAATCTCAAAATTGCGGAAATGGAGGTAAGAGCCTGATACATAAAAGACAGATACCCGTTTACCCTCCGGCTTTACTTCAGCCAGATTGAATATCGGACGTTCATCCTGATAACCTGTATAGCAGATTCTCTTGGCCTGAGTGCCACTTTTATTCATTTCAAAAACATAAGCGCGCAAATGATCTCCTCCCATCATCTGCTCTTCCCGTATCCGATACTCGCCTCCGCGAATATATACCGTATCTCCGGGAACGACTTTTGACTGCGCTTTTTGTAAAGTAGCGAAAGGTTTGTCAAGCGTGCCCGCATTTGAATCATCACCATTGGTAGCTACAAAATAATTCGTAGCCGAAAGAGACAGGAAACACCCCATAAAAAAAAGACTAATACCTATATGCTTTTTCATTATGCTTATATTTTAAAACCTATTGAAAACTGATTTCCATTTTACTGTTGTTAATGTGCTTCTTTATTACCTGACTCTTATCTTCTACCTCTAAACAAATATTCTGTAACCGGAAGTTTTTTCCAGTTACCGTTTTCATGCCGCTAAATTACAGCTTTCTTTATAGTTTAGAATGTACATGCGTACACAAAGCCTAGAAAATCGTATTTCACCTGAGATTTACATCAAGAATGAACGATAATACATCGTTTCTTTGTTTTTCCGTACGCTATTACATCCTCTATTCTAAAAAGAAAATTAACTTTGTAACCATTAATAATAATGTAGAATCGTAGAAATCAAATATGAAAAATGCACTGCTGATATTCGCATTCTTATCTTTCTATCTCAGTTCAGTACATGCATCTGTCGAGATACGTTCGAACAAACTGACCACCGGTGACGGACTGGCGAATAATTCCATCCGATATATGTTTCAGGACAGCAAGGGATTTATGTGGATGGGAACCGTCAACGGATTAAGCTATTATGACGGCAACTCTTTTGTCAGTATCTACCCGGACCCTAATCTGCCGATTTCATTGGCCGACCCACGCATCCGGAATATGGAAGAAGATTCTAACGGTTTTTTATGGATCGCCACCCTCTCTTCTTTATATAGCTGTTACGATTTAAAACATGGGCGCTTCGTCGATTTCACTGGTTGCGGAGAATACAAACAGAGCTATTCGAAAAAAATCATTGCATCCGACCAGTCTATCTGGTTGTGGGATAACAATAACGGATGCCGTCGTGTCGTCTATCAGGATGGCCAGTTCTCGTCGCAGGCATACAAAAAAGAATTAGGCAACCTATCTTCTGACAAGGTACTGTTTGTCTACGAAAGCAATGACAGCCCCGGACATGTATGGATAGGAACCAAGCAAGGATTATGGAAATACCATGACGGCAAACTGGAAGCAATGGATACACAGGGAGAAAGCTGGGAACATATTTTTTCTTATGACCAATATACCTGCATCATTACCGGAAAAAAAGAAATCTACCGCCACTCTCTTTCCAATAACCGACTGGAGAAAATCGCTTCATTAACCGAACTCGGAGATACAGGTGTAATCACCGGAAGCCTCCGCCTGCAACATCAATGGGTGATGTTTACCGCCACTGGCAGTTACATCCTAGATCCCGTTACGGGAAAGCTGCGCCGGTTCTCCCGCCTGAATATTAAAAACGGTAACGTCACCAGAGACAATAAAGGGAATGCATGGGTACACAACTATACCGGCAACGTATGGTATGTCAATACCAGCACTGGCGACATCAAACATTTTCAGTTTCTTTCATCCGAGCATTTGGGATATATTGATGTAGAACGTTACTCTATCATTCATGATTCACGGGATATCATCTGGATTACGACTTACGGAAACGGACTCTTTGCCTACGATCTGAATACCGGCGATCTGCAGCACTTCACTTTTGAAGTCAGTCACTCCAGCCATATCAATTCCAATTATCTGCAATATATCATTGAAGACCGTTCCGGGGGTATTTGGGTGAGTTCCGAATTCTCCGGATTATCTCATCTGGAGATTCTGAATAAAGGAACGTTACGTATCTATCCGAATGGCGAAGATGCTTCCGACCGCTCCAACACGATACGTATGCTTTTACGTGGCAAAAACGGTAATGTATATATGGCAAACCGTATGGGTACCCTATATGAATATGATGCCGACCTGAAAAACATGCTTCGCAAAGAGAAGTTTACGCATAACGTATACAGTATGTGCGAAGATAATGAAGGACAGTTATGGTTGGGTATGCGTGGTATAGGATTACGTATCGGAGCTGACCAATGGTACCGATATAACAGCAAGGATAAAAACTCCTTATCAAACGACAATGTCTACTTAATCTACCGTGACCGCAAAGGGCGGATGTGGATAGGAACATTTGGCGGAGGATTGAATCTGGCTGTCAAAACAGACAACGGTTATCAATTCAAACATTTCTTTCAAGACAGTTATGGAGAAAAACGGGTACGCGTCATACAGGAAGACCGCAACGGTATGATGTGGGTGGGTACCAACAACGGTATTTATATCTTCCATCCGGACTCACTGATCAACTCCCCCA
This sequence comes from Bacteroides sp. B1-V-101, assembly GCF_023656585.1. Taxonomy (NCBI): domain Bacteria; kingdom Pseudomonadati; phylum Bacteroidota; class Bacteroidia; order Bacteroidales; family Bacteroidaceae; genus Bacteroides; species Bacteroides sp. B1-V-101. The sequence continues at coordinate 54,409 of NZ_JAMOKH010000020.1, forward strand.
AGAATTACGTACTTTACAATCATGTCAATGAAACATTCCCCAGCAATGAAATCCGCTGTCTGGTGAATGATCATGAAGGAAATATGTGGATTGGAACAACGGGAGCAGGCTTTGCCATCTGCTATCCGGGAAATGACTACCAACATCTGACTTTCGATTGTTATAGTATTAAAGACGGATTGCCCAACGGAGTCATACAGTCGATTGTTGAAGATCAGGACAATAAAATGTGGATTGCGACCGAATATGGCATTTCCCGCTTCACCCTCGCCACCAAGCAAATAGAGAATTATTATTTTTCTTCACATACACTGGGGAATGTATACTCTGAAAATACGGCTTGCATAAATGCTGACGGAAGATTACTTTTCGGTACGAACTACGGCCTGGTAGTTCTCGATGCCAATAAAGTGGAAAACATGGAAAAACTTGCATCGACCGTATTCACAGGGCTTCACATCAATGGAGCGCATATGCTGCCCGGTATGGATGCTTCCCCTCTCAACGAAACCATGTCCTATACAGGGCAGTTAAACTTGAAACATTATCAAAATTTATTTGTCATTGCCTTTTCAACATTCAACTTTTTAAGCGGAGCATCCAAATATTCTTATCGGATGCCTCCATATGATTCGGAATGGAGCATCCCTTCAGCACAAAATTTGGCAACGTACCGTAATCTTCCTCCCGGTAAATACCAGTTGCAAGTGAAAGCCTGCAATGTAGCCGGCGTATGGGGGGAAGAAAGCACTATGGAGATTGTCATAGCTCCTCCTTTCTGGCAGACGACCTGGGCCTATCTGATTTATCTGGTATTCATTGGAATCGTCTGTTATTTCAGTTTCCATATCATACGAAATTTCAACAGATTACGCAATCGCATCGCTGTTGAGAAGCAATTGACCGAATATAAGCTGGAATTCTTCACCAATATATCCCACGAATTCCGTACACCGCTTACTCTGATTCAAGGTGCTCTCAACAAGCTAATCAATATAGAGAATCCTCCCAAAGAGATGCAACGTCCTTTAAAAACCATGGATAAAAGTACTCAGAGAATGTTACGCCTCATCAATCAGCTACTTGAATTCAGAAAGATGCAGAAAAACAAACTGGCCTTATCTTTGGAAGAGACGGACGTCATTGCTTTCCTTTATGAAATCTTCCTGAGTTTCAAGGATACAAGCGAGTCCAAAAACATCGATTTCAGTTTTGAGCCGTCACAACCTGCTTATAAAATGTTTATTGATAAAGGCAATTTAGACAAGGTTACCTACAACCTCCTATCCAATGCTTTCAAGTATACTCCTTCTAACGGAAAGATTATATTCAAAATAGATATTCAGGAAGACAAGCAACAGCTTCGTATACAAGTCATAGATAACGGGATCGGCATACCCAAAGAAAAACGTTCTGAACTGTTCAAGCGTTTCATGCAAAGCAGCTTCTCTCATAGCAGTGTCGGAGTAGGTCTCCACTTGACACACGAACTGGTACAGGTACATAAAGGTAATATCAGTTATGATGAAAATGAGGGAGGCGGTTCTGTCTTTACCGTCCTATTGCCGACTAATTCTGATATCTATCAGGAGAAAGATTTCCTGATTCCCAATCAGTTATTAACCGAAGAAGAGGAACAGCACTCCAAAGATTTTCTCAGAAATGAAACGTCAGAGGATATTTTCCAGCCTCCTGTCGATCCTTTGAACAAACGCAAAGTTTTGATTATAGAAGATGATACTGATATCCGTGAATTCCTAAGAGAAGAAATAGGAGTTTACTTTGAAGTTGAAGTAGCTGCTGACGGAACATCCGGTTTTGAAAAAGCAAGTACGTATGATGCTGATTTAATTGTTTGTGACGTTCTGATGCCGGGAATGAATGGATTTGAAGTGACACGCAAACTTAAAAATGAATTTACCACCAGCCATATCCCCATCATATTACTGACTGCCCTCAATATAGAAGAGAAATATCAGGAAGGAATTGAATCCGGAGCTGATGCGTATATCACGAAGCCATTCAATGTCTCTTTACTACTGGCAAGAATCTTCAAGTTAATCGAGCTACGGGATAAACTGCGCCAAAAATATTCTAACGAACCGGGATTGGCTCATTCCATTATCTGTACCAATGACAAGGATCAGAAGTTCTCGGTAAAGCTGAATGAAGTATTGAATGAGCACATGACCGATACCGATTTTTCGGTCAATGACTTTGCCGGAATAATGGGACTAGGACGTACTGTATTCTATAAAAAAGTACGGGGAGTGACCGGTTATTCTCCTTACGAATATTTACGTGTCATGCGGATGAAAAAGGCTGCTGAAATGTTATTGACAGAAGATCTCACCATAGCCGAAGTCGCCTATAGCGTAGGTATCAACGATCCGTTCTACTTCAGTAAATGTTTCAAGAACCAATTCGGGGTATCTCCATCTGCCTATCGGAAAAAGCTGTCTGAAGATGAAAATGAACCCATAAATGATGCCGACGTATGATCTTACAGGTTTTCCGTACTAATTTAAGGGGTGTTTCTTTCATTGATGTACTTTCTTTGCCAATGAAAAATTAATCATTAAGAAATCATGAGAAACAAACTCTTTCTATTTGTATTTCTGTTTGCAGTGCTGGCTATTGTTGATAGTCACGCTTTCGAACGCAAAAAATACAATTTCAACAGTGAATGGCGTCTGCAAATCGGAGACTTTCCCGAAGCTAAACAATCTCAATTCGACGATAGCCGGTGGAAAGCGGTCACTTTACCGCATGCCTTTAATGAAGATGAAGCCTTCAAAGTGTCCATCGAACAGCTGACGGACACAGTGGTATGGTATCGGAAACACTTTCGGATTCCGGCTTCCGGTAAAAAACAAAAAGTATTCATCGAATTTGAAGGAGTGCGCCAAGCCGGTGACTTCTATTTGAACGGACAATATCTGGGAAAACACGAAAACGGAGTAATGGCGGCAGGCTTCGACCTGACACCTTATATTAAAGAAGGTGACAATGTACTGGCAGTACGTACGGACAATGACTGGATGTATCGCGAAAAAAGTACTAACTCCAAGTTCCAGTGGAACGACCGTAACTTCAACGCAAACTACGGTGGTCTGCCCAAGAATGTATTCTTGTACGTTACAGATGAAGTGTATCAGACTCTTCCTTTATACAGTAATCTGAAAACTACCGGAGTTTATATTTATGCTAAAGACATCGACGTAAAAGGACGCACTGCCACCATCCATGCAGAATCGGAAGTAAAAAACGACAGTCGTGAACCACGCCAATTTAGCTACCAGGTGGTCTTGCTGGATGCTGACGGCAAACAGGTGAAAAGCTTCGAAGGTGAGAAAGTAACCTTACAAGGTGGCGAAACAAGGGTAGTGAAAGCTGCTTCCAAAGTAAATAATCTCCATTTCTGGAGTTGGGGATATGGGTATCTTTATACTGTCCAGACGATTCTAAAAGACAATAAGAATCAAGTCTTTGATGAAGTAAGTACTCGTACAGGTTTCCGCAAAACACGATTTGCAGAAGGCAAAATCTGGTTGAATGATCGTGTGATCCAGATGAAAGGATATGCACAGCGCACCAGTAATGAATGGCCGGCGGTAGGCCTGTCCGTTCCGGCATGGCTTAGTGACTACTCCAATGGCCTGGTAGTAAAAGGCAATGGTAATCTGGTACGCTGGATGCATGTTACCCCATGGAAACAAGACGTGGAATCCTGCGACCGCGTAGGTCTGATTCAGGCAATGCCGGCAGGAGACTCCGAAAAGGACCGTACAGGACGCCAATGGGACCAACGCACAGAACTGATGCGCGATGCAATCATCTACAACCGTAATAATCCAAGTATCTTATTTTACGAATGTGGAAACAAAGGTATCAGCAGAGAGCATATGATAGAAATGAAAGCTATCCGCGACCAATACGATCCTTTCGGCGGACGTGCTATTGGTTCTCGTGAAATGCTGGACATTCGTGAAGCTGAATATGGCGGAGAAATGCTTTATATCAACAAGAGCGTGCATCATCCGATGTGGGCTACAGAATATTGTCGTGACGAAGGTTTGAGAAAATATTGGGATGAATACAGCTATCCTTTCCACAAAGAAGGAGACGGACCGTTACATCGTAACCAACCTGCAACAGACTACAATCACAATCAGGACATGCTGGCGATAGCAATGATCCGCTGTTGGTATGATTATTGGCGCGAGCGTCCAGGAACAGGTCGCAGAGTCAGTTCCGGAGGGGCCAAAATCATTTTCTCAGATACCAACACACACCACCGTGGTGAAGAAAACTATCGAAGAAGTGGAGTAACGGACCCTATGCGCATCGAAAAAGATGCTTTCTTTGCACATCAGGTCATGTGGAACGGATGGGTAGATACGGAAGAAGACAATACCTATATCATCGGTCATTGGAACTATCCCGCAAATACAGTAAAACCGGTCTATGTCGTTTCTACAGGTGAAGAAGTAGAACTGTTCCTGAACGGTCAGTCACTAGGAAAAGGCAAACGCGAATACAATTTCCTGTTCACCTTTGACAATGTGGCTTTTAAAGCCGGTAAACTGGAAGCAGTCAGCTACAACAAGGCCGGTAAGGAAATAAGCCGCTATGCTGTAAGCACGGTTGGTGAACCTGCCGGACTGAAACTGACAACGATACAAAATCCGGAAGGATTCCATGCGGACGGAGCTGACCTGGCATTAATACAGGTAGAAGTGGTAGATAAGGATGGGAAACGCTGTCCGCTTGACAACCGTACCATTCAATTCGACCTGAAAGGGAATGCCGAATGGCGCGGAGGCATCGCACAAGGAAAAGACAATTATATTCTTAATACCAGTCTCCCTGTGGAATGTGGTATTAACCGTGCTCTTATCCGTAGCACTACCCAAGCCGGCAAGATCACTCTGACCGCTAAAGCAGAAGGGCTCCCCAGCGCTACAATTACATTAGAAACCCTTCCCGTCAAAGTTAGCAACGGATTGAGTACATATTTACCTCAGATGACTCTGAAAGGTAATCTGGATAAAGGTAAGACTCCCCTTACCCCATCTTACAAGGATACGAAACGGGATATACGAATTGTATCCGCCAAAGCCGGAGCCAACAATGAGACTGTAAACCAAAGCTTCGACGATAATGAAAGAAGCGAATGGATGAATGACGGAAAACTCAGCACCGCATGGATTACATATACGCTCGAAAAAGAAGCTGCAATAGACGATATCTGTATCAAATTGAATGGATGGCGTTCACGCAGTTATCCTTTGGAAGTGTTTGCCGGCAATACTATGATCTGGAGTGGAGATACGAATAAAAGCCTGGGGTATGTTCATCTTAATGTGGAAAAGCCGGTACGTTCCAAACAAATTACCATCCGTCTGAAAGGTAATACCAGCGATCAGGATGCTTTCGGACAGATCACTGAAGTTGCGGCAAAAGCAGCAAATGATATGGAACTCGAAGCAAAAGCGAACAAGAATAATGCTAATCTGAGAATTATTGAAATAGAGTTTCTGGAAGCAATCAAATAGAATAAAACATTTTCTCCCACCATAAAGGAGATATGTAAAAGAAGGTGTCACAAAAACCATATTGCCCCATAGGAACAAAAGATTAGTACGGAGAAACAACCGTCAATGAACCGTTCAGTAAGCTATTATGCAGGCTAGATTAATGTATCCGGTCAGTAACAATAGATTGTTTCATGTACGTGGTCCCATCAGTCTACGTACATGAGCCATTGGGTTTACGTACGTGAGCCGAACGGTTCATGAACATGGAACGAAGACATAAAACCGACTTAACAGATTAATCAAACCTTGCTTGCATATTAAGGTTACCGGGCTTTGTTCTTAATGTAAGCAGCATACCTTGGAAACATTAAGGTGTAAACAGCGTACATTGACGCCCAAAATGATGTTTTTAACACATGCAGGCAAAACCCTCAAGCTGACTATCTATCATCTGATAATCAAGACTTTAAATAAAAGATTCATCAAGGAGAGGTGACAATAAGAATGAAAGATACATTCTATTGTCACCTTATTATCACCCTCTATTGTCACCCCTATCTTCTTTATTATAAAACACTTAAATCAGAAAAGTGACAAGTGACAATAACAATGGATAAATATTTCCTATGTATATGTTTAAACAGAAATGAGTGTAGTCTGAAACGACCAGCTATTTCTTTATTAGTTTCTTAACTTCTTTAGCATAGCGTTTGCCTAAAGTAATCTGGCTTGCTGCATCAAAATGAGGATCCGTTTCATCCTTCAACGGAGTAAGTCCTTCGGAAGACACACAAGCACTATGGGGCAAAAAAGTGGAGATCTCTTTTATCATGTCATTAAAGGGTTTTGTACCTTCGGGAATATAAGGTTTCTTTGTCCAGTTCCATTGTGCTATTTGTCCTACGACAACTGGTAAATCAGGCATTCCCAGGTCATTACGTAAGTCTGTCATCAGCTGAATAATCTTCTCTTTATATGCTTCCGGATGATGACAATCGGCTTCTCCCTGATGCCAGATAATTGCTTTCAATGTACCATACTTCATTGCTTCTTTTGCACGTCGTATTGCTTCATCATAATATCCGCCGGACTGTTTGGCATTCTTAACCCATGAACGAATCGAAGATCCTCCCCGTGCATTGACGATTAAGCCTACCGGATGTTTTTTAGTAGCCATCGTCTTGGCAAATCCATATGCAGGTCCTACTTGTTGCCAGCTAAGTCCTTTTCCTATCGTAGAATAGCGGTTCAAGGGATTCACTGCGGGTTCGAACTGATCATCTGCATTCAGCAGGTATACATTTTGTAGAGTATCCATCACTTCCGGTGATAATTTCCCTCTCCCTGCCATATTCGACTGTCCAATGCAAAGATACAGATCCAGAGTCTTCAGCGGTTTCTCAGCGTGTGCTTCCGATCTTCCCCATACTAGCACACATAAAAGGAAGAGGCCACATAGATAATTTGTTTTCATTATTTTATTGATTTTATTATCAGGTTAAACTTTATTCGTACACACCCCTAATTAAAATGAATTTTAATAGTTCCTCCATAAGGATTAAAGTCAAACATAACTTTATTCCCATTTATATACACAGGTAATTCTTTCCTGCCTTGCTTCACCAGAATTCCATTCATAGTTTCCCCTTGAATCACCATCGTCAATGGCTCAGCAAATAGTTTTCTATCTAATTTTAACTTGGGAGTAATTGTCATACCATTCTTTTTATTAGAGACTTTCAATTGTATCTCCTCCCTTTCTTTGATATAAGATGCCACTTCACAGAAGGTACCTACCCAAATCTGATTTTCCATACTTTTCACTTTATCCAAATGTTCCCAAAATAAAGAAGGCGATTTGAAAGCATCATATCCATAATTAATGCCGTGCGTCATACCTACTCCCCAATCTTCCGCTTTCATCAAATCCTTCAACCATTTGTCAAACCGTTCGGGAGTTGACTTTCCTCCGATTGAAATTTGTTTAGTACGTGTAGCGGCCCTGCCTTTAGAAGCCATACTGACTATTTCTTCTGTCTTATAATTATATGGGTAACAATAGGTACGAGGTACAATGCCAATATTAGCATAAATAGCACTATCATTCTTTTCTATCTCCGATTTAACTTGCTCTATAGTCAATCGTTTGGCATTCTTATGTGCCCAGCTATGGCTGGAAACCTCATGTCCTTTCTTTGACATTTCACGCAACTCATCCCAAGTCATTCGAGGTACCTTTGCAGATGCACCTTGTTCCGTATAATAGCCGCATACCCAGAAAGTACCTCTAAAACCACGTTTCTCCAACTCAGGGGCAGCTACAGTTGAATGTTCCGCCAACCCATCATCAAATGTATAACTGATAGCACAAGCTCTGTCTCCTTTATATTTGGCGACATATACATGAGGATCATCCGAAAGAGTCTTTTTAATTTGTTCATATACCTGTTTACCCATATACTCGGCAGAAACCTGATTAAAATGAAGTTTATCTCCCATTAGTTCCGCTTCCGACATATCAATCAGATAAGCGTTCTTATCTTCTTTTGCATAGCGACGCATTCCTTCCTCAACATCACTATTATACCGTTTGTTTTTCCTGGATACGGTACCAAATATAAATGGAAGTTCAGAGTAATCTTTTCCGGTTTTCTCTGTCAGGTGGTTACGCACATAGGAAACTACTCCTTTCAGATTCTGATAATATTCTTTTCCGTGCTCATAATCACTTTCTCCCTGATGCCAAACGAAAGCATCAATCTGATAACCTTGCTTTAGTTTGGAAAGTGTCTGATCAATACTCGCATCAATATTGGCAATCAAAGAAAGTAATAAAGATTTTCCTTTCTCACTGGTAGCTGTATTCTCTGCCAACCATTTCGGGTCGGCAGACCAGTAAGTTCCCCGAAAAGGAGTAGTAACAGGAGCAGCTATGGCAGTGCCACCGATAGCCCACTTGATAACATAAAAATCTTCCTGAAACAACTGTTCCAACCAATAATAAGCAATCGCATCATATCCCCACGTATAAGGCTTACTTTTAGGATGACTCAATGGCCAAAATGGAACAAACATACCATCTGTACGATTATGGGCAATATGGCAATATTTGTAGGCTCCCGCAGTATACGTACTATCCACAGCCATTGCCTTTATATAATCCGGTAAACGATTGTTAGGTACTCGTCCATCCGTGTTTGACTGACCAGCTGTTATTATAACATGTGCAGGCTTCTGCCCTCTCGCCTGAATATAACAAAAGCCTAATACAAAAAACAAGATAAAAAAGAGTGTTCTCATGATCAATGATCCTTTAATTTTATAGTAATATTCTCCTGCAAAAATAAGGGTACTTTTACTATTCGACCATAGACTATTGTACACAAATACAAGGTCGATCATTCACATCGGGCACTACAGAGAAGATTTAAACTACCATTTAGAATAGCTTGGTTACTCAGGCTTCTGCCGTCTCATTTTCTCCCTGTTCTTTCATTTCACCGCGTTGATATACGGACGGCGCTACCCCAAACTGAGTCTTAAAGCACTTGCTAAAATAGAACGGATCGCTGATGCCAACCTTGTATGCAACTTCCGCAACAGTCAGATTCTCACCAGACAATAACAACTCAGCCGCTTTTTTCATTCGTACAACCCGCAAATATTCATTGGGAGAATACCCCGTCACTCCGCGCAGTTTTCTATAAAATACCGTTCGTCCTAATTTCATCAATTGAGCAAACTCATCAATAGAGAATTCCGGACGAGAAAGATTCTGTTCCAGTACAACAGCCAATCGGTCGGCAAATTCCTTATCACGGTCAGTAGAGCATACGGCAGCACGAACAATTCCCGGCTCACTGGAGAATTTCTCCCGCAACTTATCACGCTGTTCTATCAAGCGGAATACGCGTGCCAACAGAAGTTTTATACTGAACGGCTTCGCAATATAGGCATCAGCACCGGCTTCAATTCCTTCCAGATGTTTTTCCGGAGAATTCAATGCTGTCAGCAAGATAATCGGGATATGACTTGTCGCAAAATCAGATTTCAATTTCTTTGTCACTTCAAATCCGGTCATTCCGGGCATCAGTACGTCACAAATAATCAAATCAGCATCATAGGTACGAGCCTTCTCAAATCCGGAAGTTCCGTCAGCAGCTACTTCAACTTCAAAATAAACTCCTACTTCTTCTTTCAAAAATTCACGGATATCATTATCATCTTCTATAATCAATACTTTACGCTTATTCAAAGGTTCTGCTATTTTCTCCGGTTCCGGTAGTTCTTCCGAAAGTTCCAGTAAATGATGTGCCTGCCCACCTGCCTCTTTCAACAAGACATTACCGGGAATAAGGAAATCTTTCTCCGAATAAACACTTTTGTCCGTCGGGATACAAACGGTAAAGACAGAACCTCCGCCGTCATTGTCTTTATATTCAATCGTACCTTTATGCACCTGTACCAATTCATAACTCAGATGCAAACCAACTCCGATACTATCACCGGAAAAACTACTCTGCATAAATCTCTTGAACAACTCATTTTGCTTCTCTTTTGGAATACCAACACCTGTATCAGCTACTTGAATCTGCAATGTCTTCTTCACTTCATCTACCGTAACAGAAAGTATAATCGTACCGTTCGAAGGGGTATATTTAAAAGCGTTAGACAACAGGTTATAAGTCACTTTATCCAGATTACCCTTATCAAGAAACATCTTGTAAGACGGTATAGACGGAATAAAACGGAAATTCATATTCTTTTGCTCCGCTACATCACCGAAACTCAGGAAGATTTCATAAAGGAAAGCAATCACATCCGTTTCTTCCAAAGAGAGCGCCAACTTATTATTCTGCATCTTGCGGAACTCCAATAACTGATTGATCAGCCTCAACATTCGCTGAGTACTTTTATCCATCGTTTTGAGCGGGTGTATCAGATCACGGGGAATATCAGCAACCCGTTGAATCTTTTCCAACGCTCCTTGAATCAAAGTTAACGGAGTACGAAATTCATGGGAAATATTAGTAAAGAAAACCAGCTTATATTCTGTCAACTGTTTTTCCACATTAATACGATTACGCAGACTGTTAAAGTTACGCACAATACGGAAAGTAAAATATAAAGTTACAATCAGCAACAGCACATATCCCAACATAGCCCAGTTCGTCTTCCAGAAAGGAGGCACAATGACAATCTTCAAGGTTGTTTCACTTTCATTCCAAACACCTGCTCCATTACATGACTTCACATGAAGTACATATGTACCTGGGTTCAAATATTTAAAAGAAGCAAAATTCAACGGAGAAGGTGTGCTCCATCCCTTATCATAGTTTTCCAGCCAGTACATATACTTTGTACGTCCGCTGTCCGAATAGTCAAAAGTAGAGAAATCTATCAAGAATGAATTCTGAAAATACTTCAAAGTAATTTCATCCGAATAAGCAAGCGATTGTTTCAATGGAGAATCCTCCATAGTAGGATTTATCTGGGTACCATTCACATGCAAATCTGTAAAGACCACCGGAGAAAAAGTTTCGCTATCCTGAATTTTATCAGGATCAATGACAAGCAGACCGTAATTTGTACCGAAAAGCAATTTTCCGTCTACTCCCACACAAGCACTATTCTCACTATAAACATTACCCAAAGTATAGGAAGAAAAGAAATAATTTTCAAAAGAATGATTAGTCGGGTTAAACTTAGAAATACCATATTCCGTAGCTACCCATAAGTTTCCGTTATTGTCCCCCAAAATTGATTGAATCACATCATTAACCAATCCTTCAGAGGTTCCGTAATGTTCATATTTCAATGAACGGTAATTATCTTCCGGCTCACAAAGATTCAAGCCGGAGCCAGATGTCCCCACCCACATACGTCCTTTCGTATCACGGTAGATACATCTGATTTCATTGCTGCAAAATGTACCGTTTGTATAATTGAACAGATGATAATCGTCACTGTCAGCTATCAATGAATCCGGATGAAAGATGCACACACCCTCACTGGTGCCCACCCAGATCATTCCATTATCGTCTTCTTCTATTACTCGCACCATACGCAGACCAAACTTCTGCTGTAAAAAATGACGGAATTTATACTTGCCATCAGTCGTCGGTTCTGCCAGTTCAAGCCCACCGCCAAAGGTACCTATCCACATACGGTCTTTCCGGTCACGAAAAAGAGAAAAGACATTATTTTCTGATAACGAAGCCGGATCCGAGACTTCATTGCGATACCATGAATCTCCGATCTTCAATCCATTTCCACGGGTTCCCACCCACATTTCGCCTTGATTATCTTCTGCTATCGCATAAATATTGGAATGGAAATACTGATTGGACATTTTGGAATGAAGATTCGAGTCAAACGTATATAATCCGCCTTTACGTGTTCCGACCCAAATATCCCCATCCGGCATTTTAGTCAACATACGAATCGTATTCGAGCGGTCAAATAATTCACGGGATTCGGGATAAATACGCGAGGTTCCTTCATTCAGAACTGAAATACGGGATAAACCGGAATACTCTGAACTTACCCAAATACCTCCGGCACGATCCTCCATCACATATAACAGAAAATCCGAACTTATATGACTCTGATCATTTATATTAGCCAGAAAATGTTCTAACTTATCCTCTGTCGTGTCATAGGCAAACAATCCGTTACCATAAGTAGAAATCCAAATGATTCCCCGGGAATCATGGACAATATGATAACGTTCATAATCAATGTATCCCAGTTTATCTTCAGGTATCAACTGAAATTCTTTTCTTGCTCCATTCTTGGCCAAAATATAAGTGACACATCCCGTATGATTATATATCCAGAAGTCACCATGATTATCACAAATCACTTCACCATTTCTGATGTTCAGACCAGAGTCCACACTGATCTTGCGTGTATTGAAATCATAGTTAAAAACCCCGGTATTGGTAAGGATGACCCATTTATCGTTCAACAGGAAGTTTCCCGTAGGTGACGTCTTACCCGCAACAGCAGAAAGCGAACCGACTTTTGTCAGTTTTTGCTTTGTAGTCTGATAGCAGTAGATGTCTCCGTCCACTGTCAGAAAATACATATCATTCTTGAATGCCAGAGAAGAAGTAAAATGGAGTAATCTGTCTTCTACCTTATACTGTCCATCGGATACGGAAACTAAGCCACGCTGTGTCCCGATCCAGATTCGTCCGCCGGCATCTTCATTTACAAACTGTACCCGGTTATCCGGAAGATTTCCACGCTCCGTCTTAAATTCCGTAGACACCATCTGTCTGTCTTTCTGATGGACCATTCTGAGACAACCATTGCCGGAATGTCTGAGCCATACATCCCCATTAGCAGCAACAAATATAGACGAATAATTCTTTTCCAGCGCACCAGTCCCCGTATAGTCTACAAAACAGGCACGTTGCAAGTCATAACAACTGAACAATTCCGGAGTTGTAGAGATCCATAAAAAACCATTTTTGTCTTCGGTAAGGTCATAAATCCGATTATCAGCCAAAGAGACTTTATCACCGATTTCCGGACGGAAAGTCAGAAAAGAGTTGCCATCATAGCGGCTTAACCCATTTAGGGTAGCCAACCACAAGAAGCCTTTGCTATCCTGATACAGGTACCGAACTGAGTTATTCGGAAGTCCGTCACTTGTTCTCATTTGTTTGGAACGGAGTTCAATGCCGCCGTAAGCCGCATTGAAAACAAGAGTCATGAACAATGTGAAAAGTAATATGCGCCTCTGTGTCATATAGATTCTAAGATTAATGATAAATGCCAGACAAAAATAGTCAAGATAGTTGAAATAATAAAGAAACAATCCATAAATAGTATCAGGAGGATGCTTGTTTTTTAATCAAACATCCCCCTGATATCAATTCTGTCTAAGGGTTCTAGTCCATATGAAAGACTTCCGGCAATGGTATTGAAACCGGTGAATTGTCCGGATTCACTTCCATGATATCTGCCATATAATCCCACCATTTCTGTACAATCTCTGTGTTGCCCAAGTCCTGCGAACCTCCTTCTCCTTCTGTTTTCTGGAAAGCAAATAGAATATTGGTTTCTTTATCCCAATATATAGAATAATCCGACACCCCATTTTTTGAAAGCAGTGCTTTTAATTCAGGCCAGATAGCGGCATGCCTTTTTTCGTATTCTGCTTCATAGCCCGGTTTCAGATACATTTTGAATGCTTCTCGTTTCATGGTTCCTATATTTTAAAGTTAATCTTTTATTTATTCACTATCTACCGCAAAGATAGGAGCTGTCGTCTTCTGCTTTTCCTGATAATATTGCACGGCACTGTCATTCATCTGAGGATGCTGGGTGTTGAGCAAACGAATCATTTCCGCACCTGCCCAAAGCACCGGTCCGTATCCATGCGCCGCATATACATTGACCGGACGATAATAATAGAAAGCCGGATCGAAAGCCATACCGGTGCCTACGCAAGTGCCTTCCACCTGTCCTTCTTCATTTATCTTTCCGGCGACGGCATGCCATCCCAACTGGGCAACAGGACCATACGCTATCGCATCAATCCAACCTTTATTAATGGCGTGTGCCAGACAATATACATAGATAGCAGTTGCAGAAGTTTCCAGATAAGAATCATTACGGTCGAGCAACTGGTGCCAAAGTCCTTCTCCACTTTGCAACGCCGTCACTCCACGCACATGAGCACGGAAATAATCCATCACCTTCGGACGTTGGGGATAATCTTCCGGCAATACATCGAGCAGTTCACAAGCTGTCAGCAGCGCCCATCCATTGGCACGTGCCCAGCAAAAAGCCGGATGATCCGTACTGCTTTCCACCCATCCGTGTCTGTACAATCCCTTTTCGGGGATAAACATACGGTCTGCAAATTGCAGGAATTGCTTCACGGCTTCTGCCAGATATTTATTCTTCGCTTCCTTATCATAACGACTCATCTGCGCTACCGCCGGAATGCCCATAAACATATCATCCAGCCAAAGAGTATTCCGCTGAGGACGATTACGGGCAAACGTTCCGTCTGCCAGACGATATTCTTTGTTGATGATAAAATCAAAGTAATTCTGAATTAATCCGTCAACCGGAAGAGACTCGTCTTTCAACCGTAATTTAATCATGGCAGTACATACGGCTCCCGCATCATCCAACGCATGAGGAGTCAGGATTTGCAACAATTGCGAATCAGTCTTCCCTTTTTCTTCATAGACACGTTTGAAATGCGGAGCGACTTCCGCCAAAAAGCGGAAACGATTCTGAACATAGTCAGTATAACGCTTATCACCTGTTGTTTCGGCAGCCGCTATCAGAGCGGAATAAGTGACACCCCATTCATAACTTGCCAGACGAAAAGCCCCGCGTTCCAGCTGCGCCTCATCCCCCATTGCAGTATAATCCGTAATCACCTTACCGGTATTCTTATCCACTACACGAGCCGGTGTCTCCTTATCTATATACGCAAAAACACGATCGATGTCTTTTTTAACCTGTTCGGGGGTCAAATCACCATAAGTACCCTGATAAGCAGGCTGCAGTAAATGCAAGGGGGTATTTGAATCATTGATTACTGCTTTCTTTTTCTGCGCACAGGCAGGTAGTGCTACCAATAACGCAGCAACGGTCATCATACGATAATTCATAATTTACTTTTTAGGTATTTTACATCCTCTGAATATAGTGCCACGCAACTCCGGACCAAAATAGAATCCGGGCTGAGTAGGCTGATTATAAGCCACATTTTGAGTCGCAATACTGATACGGTAAACCGGATCTTCCAGGAAAGTATGGAAACGGTAGTCCGTAGGAATGGTAGAGACATAAAGCCTCAAAGCTGTATTATCGGCTGTACGTAACAATACTTCTTCTCGCCAGTCTCCTACAATATCTCCTTGCAGACAAGGAGTTGACTTTGTTCCGTTATTAGAAAGAGCACCTTCAAAAACAGCGATACGTTCACAAAGTCCTTTCTCCCAATTATATTTACTGACTACATTACGATCCAGCAACTCACGCAAGAGATCACCATCCCACCAGACAGCCATATTCGTAGACAATCCTCTGACTCTGGAAGCAATCACTTCCCCTTTCACATTTCTGACACCTTTAGAATCTAAAGACCACATTTCAACTCCGGGATGATTAGGATCAATATCAGCAGCCATACAACGACCTACATCAGTATTACTCTTTATCTGGAAAATAATTTCTCCCGTAGCTGCATCCCGGAAAGTTGAGCCATCTCTTCTGTTCTCGTGGCAACTCCAAACCTGCAATCCCGGACGGGAAGGATCAAAGTGAGTCAGATGCATAGCATCACCATGCCCCATGCGGGTAGAATAAAGTCCGGTTCCATCGTTATTGATCGTACATTGTCCATATACAATCTCATCGCAGCCGTCACCATCTACATCACCTACACGAAGATTATGGTTTCCTTGTCCGGCATAAGCTCTGCAACCGGGATTATTACTGTCGAATACCCAGCGGTTCTTCAAATTCTTACCATCCCAGTCATAGGCAGCCAATACAGTACGTGTATAATATCCACGGCACATCACCACACTCGGATGTACTCCATCCAAATACGCAATACAAGCCAGATAACGGTCGCTACGATTGGCACGTCCGTCGCCCCAGTCCATCAGATTGCCACGTTCGGGCACATAATCAATCGTTTGCATTGCTTCTCCGGTCAGTCCGTTAAAGATGGTCAGATACTCCGGGCCTGTCAAGATACGTCCTCGCTCATTCCGATAATCCGCATTCGCATCACCGATCACCTTTCCCGTTCCGTCCACTGTTCCGTCTCCGGTCTTCATTACCACTTCCGCACGGCCGTCACCGTCCAGATCGAAGACCATAAACTGTGTATAATGTGCACCGGCGCGTACATTGCGTCCCATATTGATACGCCACAACTGCTGCCCGTTCAACTTATAACAGTCAAAAATCACCGGTCCCGTATAACCGTCATGAGCGTTATCATGTGCATTGGACGGATCCCATTTCAAAATAATCTCATATTCACCATCCCCGTCTACATCACCGATACTGGCATCATTCGGAGCATAAGTGTATGCTTGTCCGGACGGAGTAGTACCTCCCTCGGGGCGTACCAAAGGAATATTTAAATATCCTGTCGGAGCATCTGCCGGCAGTTGATAATTGCTTTCTGTTTTACCTTTTATAGCTTTTACCGTATAGAGTGCAGGTTCTGTTCCCTGATAAGAATCCTGGAAGAAAGTTGCATTTTTCAGCGGATGTTTATTCACCTTTTTACCATCCCGGTATATATCAAAGGATTCGTCCATCGGATCAGAAGAAAGATAGCGCCAAGAAACGACTACGGTTGACGGATTCTCACGAATGGCAATTACGCCACGTCCTAAATGTTCTCGTTTCAGTTTAGTAAAATCATAGTTTGGCTGGGCAACTACAAAAGTCGCTATTACCAACAAACTAAAAAAGATGCTTGTACATTTCATAGTTTTATCATTAATCAAAGTGTTCTTATCATATTTAGAATAACGTCGTGCAAAAGTAAGCGATATGGTCTACCCATAAAATAGAATATCGTACAAATCTATGTATAAATTGCCTTTTTAACCATCGCACTCCCTTTCCGAAGGCATTATGGACAAATTTAAATACTTGTGGACAATATTCCATTGAAGAGGAAAAAAGATTCCCCTATCTTTGCCCGTGAAATCAATTATAGTAGCTAATTTTATTTATAAACAGTTTTTATACCATGAAGAAATTACTCCTCTCATTTATTACAGCAACTCTCCTGAGTAGCATGTCTGCCGGTTCAGCCGGTGCGCAAGAGTTGCCCGAACAAAAGGAGACTTTGGCAACCATCATAAAAGTAAACGACTACTTTATGAAAAAGTATGCCGATTATACCCTACCCTCGTTTTTTGGCAGAGTTCGCCCCAGCAATATCTGGACTCGCGGAGTATATTATGAAGGGCTGATAGCTTTATATAGCATTTACCCGCGCGAAGATTATTATAGCTATACATACGATTGGGCGAATTTCCACAAATGGGGAATGCGTAATGGAAACACGACCCGCAATGCGGATGACCAATGCTGCGGACAAGTTTACATTGACCTATATAATATGTGTCCCTCCGACCCTAACATGATCCGGAATATAAAAGCCAGCATCGATATGGTCGTAAATACTCCGCAAGTAAATGATTGGGACTGGATTGACGCTATACAAATGGCAATGCCGATTTATGCCAAGTTTGGCAAGATGACCGGCGAACAAAAGTACTATGACAAAATGTGGGATCTGTATTCCTATACCCGCAACACAGAAGGAGAAGCCGGTATGTACAATGCCAAAGAAGGATTATGGTGGCGCGATCAGGATTTTGATCCTCCTTACAAAGAGCCGAACGGCAAGAACTGCTACTGGTCCAGAGGAAACGGTTGGGTATATGCAGCCCTTGTGCGTGTATTGGATGAAATCCCCGCTGACGAAACACATCGTCAGGACTATATCAATGACTTCCTGACCATGAGCAAAGCCTTGAAGCAATGTCAGCGTACAGACGGCTTCTGGAACGTAAGCCTCCACGATGAAAGCAATTTCGGAGGTAAAGAAACTTCGGGCACAGCCTTGTTTGTATACGGAATGGCATGGGGAATCCGCAACGGATTACTCGACCGTAAAGAATATCTCCCTGTTGCACTGAAAGCATGGAATGCAATGGTAAAAGAGGCAGTTCATCCGAATGGTTTCTTGGGCTATGTACAAGGAACAGGCAAAGAACCGAAAGACGGGCAGCCGGTAACTTACAAAAGTGTTCCCGATTTTGAAGATTATGGTGTAGGATGTTTCCTATTAGCAGGTACAGAAGTTTACAAGTTAAAATAAGAGCATTATTTATCAGGTAAATGAAAAACAAGGTATTTCACTGCTTATGCTGGCTCACAGCCATCATATGCAGCTTGCAGATGCAGGCACAAAACAACATTGCTTCTCCAATGAAAGATGTGAATCAGGTGGTAGACAACACACTGGACAGTCTGAATAAAGCACGCACGGCACGCCCCGTTGCCGGAGCAAGCCGTAAAGGTAACAATCCGGTCTTATTCCTGATCGGCAACTCTACCATGCGCACCGGTACTTTAGGAAACGGCAACAACGGCCAATGGGGCTGGGGATATTACGCAGGAGATTATTTCGACTCCAACCGAATCACCGTTGAGAATCATGCTTTGGGAGGAACTAGCAGCCGCACCTTCTACAACCGCCTCTGGCCGGATGTAATCAAAGGCGTGCAAGCCGGAGACTGGGTAATCATCGAACTGGGACACAATGATAACGGCCCCTATGACAGCGGACGTGCCCGCGCCTCCATTCCGGGAATCGGCAAGGACAGTCTGAATGTGACAATCAAAGAAACCGGAGCACAAGAGACCGTATACACATACGGCGAATATATGCGCCGTTTCATCAACGATGTAAAAGCCAAAGGAGCACACCCGATTTTATTCTCCCTGACTCCCCGCAATGCATGGGCAGACAAAGACAGCACCATCATTACCCGTGTCAACAAAACATTCGGTTTGTGGGCAAAGCAAGTAGCGGAAGAACAGAATGTTCCTTTCATTGATTTGAATGATATCAGCGCCCGCAAGTTTGAGAAATTCGGCAAGAATAAAGTGAAATATATGTTCTATATCGACCGCATTCATACCAGCGCTTTTGGTGCCAAAGTGAATGCCGAATCTGCCGCTGACGGAATACGCGCCTGCGAAGGGCTGGAATTGGCAAAGTATCTGAAACCTGTTGAAAAGGATGAGGCTACCGGTTCGAGCCGCAAAGAAGGACGCCCGGTATTGTTTACCATCGGTGACAGTACGGTTAAAAATAAAGATAACGATAAAAACGGTATGTGGGGATGGGGCAGCGTGATAGCAGATGAGTTTGATCTGAATAAGATATCTGTTGAGAATTGTGCTATGGCAGGACGCAGCGCCCGTACATTCCTTGACGAAGGTCGCTGGGATAAAGTATATCATGCACTCCAACCGGGAGACTTTGTTCTTATCCAGTTCGGACACAATGACGCTGGAGAGATAAATACCGGAAAAGCCCGTGCCGAATTGCCCGGCTCCGGAGAAGAAAGCAAAGTCTTTTTAATGGAGAAAACAGGTAAATATCAAGTCATTTATACTTTCGGCTGGTATCTCAGGAAGTTTATCATGGACGTTCAGGAAAAGGGTGCGATACCTATCGTTTTAAGCCATACCCCACGCAATAAATGGAAAGACGGAAAGATAGAACGCAACACTGCCTCCTTCGGCAAATGGACACGCGAAGCTGCCGAAGCTACCGGAGCCTATTTTATCGACCTGAATAAAATAAGTGCTGACAAGCTCGAAAAGAAAGGTATCAAGAAAGCGGTAGATTATTATAACAATGACCATACGCATACTTCTTTGAAAGGAGCGCACATGAATGCCAAAAGCATCGCAGATGGACTGAAAATGGCTGATTGCCCGTTGAAACAGTACTTGAAATAAGAGACAGACTCATCTGATATATTCATAAAGCGGTTAATGCATTTCACTGACAATGCATTAACCGCTTTCTTCTAACTATTATTCATCCATCGGAATGACCTCTTGCATATAGATAGCATCAAGGCTCCAAAGTGCCGCATCATTTGTACTGATGCTGACGCATTCATCCAAAGGGGCCGGAACTTCGGGTGGAAACAGTTTAGTGATCCGGAAAGGAGGCGCAGGTGTATGTTCCAGTCGGGTGAATAAATCCTCCCATGCTTCTTTTGCCATTAGTGCATCCCGCTTGTGGTAAGCAGCGTATGCCATCAGACGGGAAATTCGGAAACGGCTATGATTCAATTCCCACGCCTTTTGCTTATAACGTGCCGCATGGTCCAGCCACGCGTCTTTCCATTCGGGAAGGTCAATCATACGTATCATTTCGTTCATTACCTCAAAACCACCCATAATAGTCATTAAATGATTCGAAGATTCCAGCTTGGGATCACATTCACTGGTGATGATTCCCGTTGCCGGATCGAAACCCAGCGCTTTGGGTCCCGTAAAGATACGGTTGGGCAGGGCTGCTATACTTTTCATTCCGGCTACGATCTTATCCCGGTAAACAGTGTTGCCTGTACGCTCCCACTCCGTCATCCAGTTTCCGGCATACGCCAGCCAGTCCGGACCGATACGCAGTCGGGCAGGCGCCGTACAGGGATATTCACTGCGAGGCTGTGCCAGCCGCATAGGGTCTAATTCATATAGTTTCTGATCGGCATCCTTTACTTCAGTCATCAAGTCACCGCAACGTTCATCGGTAGTGAGATAATAATAGAAACGGTTCCATGCAGCCTGACTGATCCGGGCTTCTTTGGCACCGCATCCCCAATGGCTGACATTATGTCGGCTGCCTAATCCCGCGTTCGGTCCGATATGGTAAACGTCCACTTCGGCTGTATGACGGGTCATAGCTTCTGCCATACGCCAGATATCTTCACGACCTGTACGCAGGAAGTTGTACCACAACCACATATTAGAAGCCAGTTCCGTATTGTCCCAGGCAAATCCACCTATATCATAACGCCAAATATGACGGACCGGGTCATAAGCATGCATCACATCTCCATAATTCCAAAAGCCATACCATTTATTCTGCTCTATGGCTTTACGATAAAAATCAATATATGCATCCAGGCGATCTTCTACCCGCGCACGAAAAGAAGTACTCCGGTCCGGAAGGCTCCATACGCCGAAAGCCTGCTGTGCATGAAGATAGTCCGGCGTGGGCAGCAATATTCCCGGTTCTGAGAGTGATTCAGCAACATCGGCAAAAGCTTCTTTTCCTGCATACCCTTTCTGTGGAATAAGTGTGAGTGTAGTGGTGCGGGCAATGCCATAAGGAGTACTCATTCCCTCCTGAACATCTTCGTAGCTGGCATTCAGATCATGAGCGACATTATCGTAGTGACGTAAGTCCATCGGTTCTCCTTCGGGGCTCCATAACCATGCCGTGATCGTTGCAGATGAAGTTTTGGCACCCGATATTTCGAGGGATGAAGGATATGACTGCCAAAAATCATGCAGGCAGAGTCCCAAACCTCCCGTAATATCACCGACAAAAGCATAGCCTCCGCTACGGGTGCCGGAGAAAGTTCCTATCCAAGGATTATTGTCATTGGCACGTTTGCGAATGGAGAAAGCATCAGCAGAGAGTTGAGACAAGCGATAATCGTTCCATGAAGCCCAGTTATCAAGAAGGTCACGATTCTTCCCGTCAAAAGCCTCGTAAGGCGGGATGCGTTTGCCATCCATTTGTTGCTGTTGCAGAGAAAGTGTATCCTCTTTGCCGAGTGTCAGTTTACGCCGTCCTGCCAGCGGTTGTACCGGTTCACTCCAAACGCCTCCATCGGCACAGGAGAAAGCGACATGACGGTTATAAAGGGCTTCACGCATAGGAGCATCCATACGAATGCCCAAGGAACGAATAAAATCCTTATTTTGATCTCCGTCGTACACAAAGCTATGTACGATCTTGATCTGCTCACTTCCGGCGTAGAAGTAGAGACGGACTACGAACGGAAGCCACTCCCGTCCGGTTTCACTTCTGTGGGTGCCTTCCAGTTTGACGAGTGTCCGCACCTTACCGGTACGTTCTACTGTGGCCGATGTCAATGTTCCGGTATAGTTGGTAAAAGCGATTTGAGAAGTATTTTCAAGTACCGGTTCGCTTTGAGTGTTACATACAAGGCGTGCTTTTTCACCGACCTTCACTCCTTCACGGAATAGACTGTCGATCAGAAAATCTCCCTGACGAGGGATGTAAGCGGAAATAATTCCTGTCTCTATGCGGATACTTTGAGGTGTTTCAACAACAGATAGGGATAATTTATTGCTACGATCATCGGCAGTCCTTGAAGATGCTTTTTCTTTTGACTTTTTTCCGGTCTTTTTGAGTAGCAGTTTCTCCGTATTTTTCGGAATAACTCCGGCTATCCCTTTCCATTTCACAGAACCATCGGGCCAGTAGGCCAATGCCCAAGTATCTGTCGGAAGCATTTCACCTTTATCGGTCATCAGCTGCAAAGTGTGCTCCGGGTATAATTCTCCTTCATTGAAGGGAACTCCCAGACTTACCGCTTTGTTTTGCTGCGGAGTATTACCGATCCAGTGTAATGGTATTTCAGAAGTTTCCTGCGACGAACATTCATAATGAAAATTGGCGATACGAGTTCGGGACAAGGTGGTACGAAAGCCGAACCAACCTTCCGTAAGGGGTTCGGCATCGCGGAAATCCACCAATCGCACTCCATTTATATAATAACTAACCCTATTATTTTCATTCGTTATCTTGATATGATACCACTTGTTTGCCTCCAACAAATGGTCGGCATCTGTATATTCTTTCAAGATTGCGGGACGGGCTTTTGCATTTGTAACAGCCGCTTCGTTGCCGTCATAACGGCGAAAACGTGTAGTAGAATTATGATTCCCACCGTATCCCATATAGTAAAGTTGCAGGGAATAACAGTTCAGAAAGATGCCATTACGCCATTTCTCACGTTTCCAGATATTATCGGGGTATTGAGGGTCCGAAGCCATCCAAAAACAATTCAAGTCACTCAAGCGATCGCCTTCTGCCTCAACAACGACACACGCATCGTACTCAATGGTTACCTTGCCACTCATCTTTTCTTTTCGCCAAAGAGTTAAGCCTTTGGGAGAAAGAATTTCAGCGGTATCACCACGAAAGGTTACTTTATAATCCGGAGATTCGGACTCTACTTTCCAGTATTTATGAAACTGGCGGGCGTTGAGTCCGGAGGTTTTATTATCTTGGGCGTTCGATGCCAAAGTAATAAGCAAGAACAAAAAAATAGATATGCTTTTCATATGCTAATTTAGGATAAGGAGTTCCATTATAAGGAACATTCTCAATGGTTTCACATCACAAAATTAGAAAATACCACCCGAATGATAAATAGAATATCATTCATTTAAATGGATATTTGTTCAACAAACGGTCTTCTTCCAGCAAACAGCAATATCATTGATTGTATTAAAAGTGACAAATACAAAAAAAACGATCTGATAACCAAGCCTAACTTGATATCAGATCGATTCATTTATCTTCAGCGTATATATCTATTTTTGAAACACAAGCTCACCCATACGGTCTGCCGTACTAAAGACTATGGAACAAAGGCCATCTTTTATTTGCAACACTTCCATTCCAGCCAGTTGAACGATCTCCGGTTCAGCTCCGGTTTTACTACTCAAGATCTCTAACGTGGCATTCGACTTCACACCAACCGACAAATCACCGTCGCAGGATAACACATATTGTCTTCCTTCCATTACGTTGGTAATAGCAACACTATTGACGTCGGTGAACAAACTCCAATTATTGGCTTTATTTAATTCAATCATGTTTCCCCATACAAAACGCTGATTATCGGTGCTCAATACACTTGATACAACCACTACATCAAGTGATACGCTGTGTCCTTCCAAATCTGTTACATTCAAGACGACTTTGCCGTATTTCACTCCCTGAATGTATATCAGATTTTCACGATACTTGGCGGTAGCATAACCTTCTTCAGAAAAAGAAAACTGGTATCCACCGCTTCCGCTTTCAATCTTTAGTATACCTTCACTTCCTTCTTTGATTTGAATAGCTGTACGATCAAGCTTCAGTTCAGCAACCGTATCTTCGTCTTTGCAAGACGAAAAGAGGCTGAGTTGAGATAATATCAAGACAAAAGATATTATATAAATATTAATAAACTGTTTCATATTATTCTAAGTTTATCCGTTTTATCTTTTAAATTTAAGCGCAATAGATTTTGTAATGTTTCCGTTTGCATCTTCAATGACTGCCTTCACTTCAAGCACGCCGCTAAAATCAGACAAGTCTATTGAGTTCTTATCAAACTCCGTCGTTTCTTCGCCATCTACAATCACATACATCTTCGTGAACGATGCAGCTTCGGGTCCCACTACACTGGCTTTACTTCCAACTACAACAATTGTCGGCTTCTTCAACCAACCAAAATCAAGATCAGTAGGTTCACCTGTAGCAAAACATCCCATTCCCCAAAAACGTAATTCCGCATCAGTAGTCAGCTTTCCGAAATTAACATCAGGCAAATCTCCGTTAGGCTTGCGGTCTCTCATCAATTCCGCTTCTTCCAAACTAATAAAATCGGTTTCTATCACTTCCTCGCTACCATCAAACGAATTGTTGGATACTTCGCTCTTCGCCCTGTTCACCATTACAATATGCTTACTACCCGATCTTGTAACCAATGATAAGTTGTTCTTAACCATATGATCATATCCGTTGACATCAGTCGGAGGAAGCGCCAGAGGTGACTCACGGTTTGTCATATTATAGTTTTCTCCGCTATTGACAGCCGTATTGCTCTCAAATATAATTCCACCTAAATGATGATTGGCATAAAATCCTCTCAATCTATTGTAATAAGCCAAACTATTCCGTACCTCATGTTGAGGGATCACACTGGGTATGGCAGGCAGTTTGTCGGCAGCCATTCCATAGCCTCCGGCTTTAAAACCGGTACCGTCACCAGCAACTTCTTTGGTTCCGGGTTTATACCCATTCAAGAAAGACCAACAATTAATTATCTTCACAGCCTCGAAGCAATTGATCAAATCGAAACCATCATCACTATTGTACCATGCGCGACATCCTTCAAACACATTTCCCGTGCCTTTGCCTTCGCCAACTGAAGATGAGTTAATGTGACCGCCAAAACCATCAACATTGCCCCCCTTACCACCTTCGGAAACCGAATCATAATTGTTGTAAGCATCACAGTTCAAGATGTGATTATTGCTTCCTCCAAGCAAATAGAAACCAATTGCCATACCATCATGCGTTCTCAAATCTTCAAATTTGTTATTATTGGCTCCTTTTACAATACGGAAACACTCTGATTGCGTATGACCGGTAATAGTCACTTGCGTACCGATGACATCAAATCCCTTTAGATAAAGATTGGAACCTGTAACATAAAACACCGTAATACGCTGATCTTTCGGTTTTACCTGCGAAAGATCAAAAATGGGCCTCCCCTGTTTATTCGGATTAGCCAAATAAGAAATAGGTTTACCTGCTTCACCACTTTTATTCATATGAAATACACAATGATAAAGTCCGCTATTGGTAGTTGTCATCGGCACTTGATTGGCGGGAACCACATATGTTCCCGGATTGATATAAACTACATCTCCCGCAACTACCACTTCCTGCACTTTTACTAAAGTGGCAAAAGGTTTATCTGAAGTTCCCGGATTAGAATCACTTCCCTCAGGATCCATATAATATGTCTTTTGTGCGGCTAGAGGGACTGATAACATCAGTCCCAAAAGTAAGTACGTTATTTTTGTTATATCTTTCATAATTATCTTTTTTTGATTGAAAAACATGCTATTTAATGAGAAGAAGACTTACCTTGCAAGTCCCAAGGTACGAAATAAGCACCATTCATAATCTTGGCTTTTACTTCTGCTTGTTTAGCCTGATCGGATTCATATTTCTGCCCGACAAAATCTGCTATGAATGAATAGTCATTCCAACGTTTTGCCACACGAATCATAAGCGGATAAGTTTTTCCTTCACAAGGGAATTCCAAGAAGGCTTCTTTCACCAATTCAATATCATTATGCTTTTTGATCTTGTCCTCGTCACTCAAACCGTCTAATTTTTGTTCTGCTACAATCTCCTCTTTGATGTCTTCCGGGGTCTGCCACATATCGCGCTTGCCAAGTCCTAAAATACCGCGAACACCGTTATCGGCATACGTGCGGCGGAATCCCGCATAAAGTGTTGTCCACAATCCCCAGTTGCAATTCAGTCCTTGCCATTGTTCGCCCAATACTACACCGGCTCCGTAGAAGGGATCCACACCAGTATTCATCAAGACGGATACCGGCTCAAAACGTCCCATATTATTCAGCGCTTCAATCGCCATGAAATAAAGATCAGAAGTGTGATAAATCATTATATATGTATCGTCATGAGCAACAGAATGTCCGCTCTTTCTAAATCCACGGTATTTGCGTATCGCATATTCCACATCTTTTTCGATTTCCTGAATGGCTCTGAAACGCGCATCAGATGTTTTAATAGCCGTTGCATCGGCAGACGGATTGAAAGTAATATCTTCAAAACGTTTTGATCCTGGCACAGAAGCACGCATCATATAGCTTCCGCTACGGTCGAAATGATTCAATAACGAATTCTGCTGATTGTATTTGTAATCATACATAATAACAGATTCAGCTGCTGTCAACACCGGCATCTCAGAATCATATTGCTGACCGTAATTGCTACCGTAACTTCCCGAACGCATATACTTGATATTAGCAACATTTCCTTGATACTCAGCCAACGCAAAAGTTCTGCTCATTTCTCCAAGAATCGTTGTAGCCGCTTTCTGATAATCCCCTTTCCAAAGTGCGATTTCTGCCTGTAATACGAAGTATCCGGGAACCATCATATTCCATCTTTTATATTCATCGTTTGTGGAAGTAGCTCCGTTAGCTGGATCAAGCCACTCATTCCATGACATATTGTATGTACCGTTTATTCCATCAAAGCCTGTATTCAACAGTTTGTCGCATTCATCGACAAGCTCACTCAGGTTCTTAGGAGTCTGGCTGACGATATCTTTCATGCTTTGCATCGGATCGTCGAACCATATAGCTTGTCCATATATCTTTGCCAACATGAGATAAGTCCATGTTTTCAATCTCACCGTACTACTAATCAGACCTCTATAATCATCGTCATCTACGGTAGTAACATGTGTATCCCTGTATTCTTTTGCTTTCTGCAAATAATCATTGCAAGCAATAATTACATCATAATACTTAGCAGGGTCAGCGTATGTGTTACCGCTCAAATCATCATCATAATTATAGATGCTGTAAAGGTCTGCCGGTGTATTTTCGGTAGGTTCCAACAGCTCTCCACGCATATCGGTCAGATAAATAGCTTTGTCTCCGATAGCTTGTATCTTTGTGATGATACCCAGAAAACCGGAATAAAGCTCGCTGCCTTCCTTGATATATCTGTCACCATTCAAGGTCGTATCATTGTTTGGCTCAAAGAAGTCACTACACGAAGCGAATATCATCGCCAACACCCCCATAAGTATTATTTCTATCTTAAACTTTTTCATTTTCATTAGAATTTTAAATTAACGCCCATTTTCACTGTTTTGGGTTGCATTAGCTTTGCATTATCAAAACCTTGCATATTCTCAGCATAAGAATAAGAGAATTCAGGGTC
Organism: Bacteroides sp. B1-V-101; assembly: GCF_023656585.1. NCBI lineage: Bacteria > Pseudomonadati > Bacteroidota > Bacteroidia > Bacteroidales > Bacteroidaceae > Bacteroides > Bacteroides sp. B1-V-101. Next base: position 82,303 of record NZ_JAMOKH010000020.1, read on the forward strand.
CATTCCCAAATAATCGGTGAAGGTCAACAGGTTCTCGCCTGTCACATATATTGTTCCCGAACGGAAGAAATTCCAAAGTGTTTTAGAGAAAGTATAGCTTAATGTCACATTCTTCATTCTCAGGTAAGATGCATCTTCCATCCAGCGAGAAGAGAAATAGCTGTTGCCCACAGGATCTTTCCATGTTGCCTTCGGCATATCGGTCTTCTGTCCTTCTACTGTCCAACGGTTTACGGCTGCAATACTTTGGTTGTTGGTAGTAGACACAGCCTCCAATTGTTGTCTGACAGCATTGTATGCGATGTTGTCTTTTGAATATGAGAACTCTGCAGAAAGAGCAAATCCTTTATATTTCAATTGTGTATAGAAACCTCCAAAGTACGAGGGAGCAGCACTGCCAAGAAGAATACGGTCTTTATCGTCAATACGGTTATCGCCATTCTGATCTACAAAACGTACATCTCCGGCATTATAACGACGTCCGGTACGGTTACTGAGATTTGCAGCGTCAGCTTCAGCTTGTGTGGAATATACTCCGTCAGCCTGATAACCGTAGAATTGGTAAGGAGATTCTCCCACACGGTTGACCATCTGCACACCATTATCGTAACTCAACACAATTTGTTCTTCACCACCCAATGACTTGATCTTATCTCTGGAGCGAGTGATGTTTCCACCTACGATCCACTCGAAATTACGAGTGCGCACCAATGAAGCCTGCACTGACAACTCTATACCTGTATTCTCCAACTTACCTACATTCGCATAATAAGGAACCGATCCATAAACGGATGAAAGAGGCATGGCTGAGATCATATCGCTGATTTGATTGTTGTAATAATCAAAAGATACGTTCAGGCGATTGTTTAATACAGACAAATCCAATCCGAGATTCAAAGAAGCATTCTTCTCCGGTTTCAATGATACGTTCGGAATATTAGAACGAACGATGGTTGACAACTGCATGTAAGGCACTGTAGAATAATAGTATCCACCCATCTGTGAAGAGAAGCGTGAGTTACCTGTCAGTCCGTATTCGGCACGTACATTCAACTTATTGAGCCATGTAGCATCAAGAAGCGGTTTCCATCCTTTTCCCAGCAAGGTTACTCCTACTGACGGATATGTATAGAAACGAGCTACATCCGTACCGGTAGAAGAAGCTGCATCAACAGCTATATTCACAGATGCCTGTACCATATTATTGTAAGTATAGTCGGCGTGTCCGTAAAAGTTTGTCCAGTTCCAGCTATTGATATAACCCAAGAAGCGTCTTCCGTCAATCGTGCTGCCTAATGTCTGGTAAAAGTCATTGCCAGTGTTGCGCCCTTCTCCTGCATCATATTCGTTTTTAGTAGTCATCAACTGCCATCCGGCTATTGCATTCAACTGATGAACATAATTGAATGTTTTCTTATAACTTGCATTCAAGTTGGCGAAAAAGTTTGTTGTTACAGCTACTCCGTCGCTTACCGCATTATTTCGCAAACCATATTTATCGCTTAGCGGCACTATAGTGGCTTCGCTTGCTCCGGGGATAAAGAGATGTTCGTTATCGTAATTATAATACAGACCTACTGTTCCGGTCAGTGTCAGTTCACGGAAAGGGTTGTATGCGATACCGGCTTTCATATTCAGATCATATTGGCGATTGCGAGAATCCAACGTGTTAACGATAGCTAAAGGATTGCTGACACTGTAATCTCGGCTCTTGCTCCGTCCATAGAAATGCGATGCGTAAGTCTTTAACGTATTTCCCTCGCGGTCTTTTTCATATGGACTCAGGAAAGGAGATCTTGCGTAAGCTGCCAATATAGGATTCGTCGTAATATCCATGCCCTGCATCTGATAATGTCCGTTCATATAAGCCAAACCTACCGTTGCAAAAATATTCAGTTGTTTATTGACCAATACATTAGCATTCAATAATGTATGAAAACGTTCCATACTTGTGTTATCCATCAGGCCATTCTCGCGGTAATACCCTAATGATAGGTCGTACTTAGCAATATTATCACCACCTTCTACTCTGAAAAGATGATCGGTGGAAGCGGTGTTCTTGTAAATCAAATCCTGCCAATCTGTATTATTGTTATACAGATAGTTGTAACGTGGATCGTTCGGATTCTGCATGAAAGGAAAATTGTTATAAAAGTTCTGCGGGTCCTTAGAAATAGTCATTCCCATATCTGCCAGATACTGTTTGTAGTCATCCAGTCCCATCACCGGCATCCGCTTATCATTCCAGTTGATTCCGTATGATCCATAATAGCTTACTCGCGTCTCCAAGTCATTGGATGCCGTACCGTCTGTTTCGATCAAGATTACACCATTGGAGCCCATAGAACCATACATGGCCGCCTCAGCACCTTTCAATATAGTGATATTCTGTATATCCTGCAAATGATAAAACTGGAAGATATCGCGTGTAAAGCCATCAATCAGTGCCGAAGGTGTTTTATCGGGCATGTGGGGCACACCGTTTATCACAATCAAAGGAGCGTTATCACCAGTCAATGTGCGGATCCCTCGCAAGTTATAATAACTGCCTTCTCCCGGCATACCACTACTGCGTTTCACTTGTAAACCGGCAACTTGTCCTGTCAATGCGCGATCAATCTTCGTAGTTCCCGGCATAAAATCTTTCTTAGCGATATTAGTAGCAGCCGTATAGTCTTCCAACTGCATTTCCCCTTCCCGACGGAAGGGGAGAATCATAGTTTCATTATATTTATATTGATTTTCCGGAATCAAAGTAATCACAATATTCGAACGTTCTCTGATTAGCTGTTTCACGGAGAAATACCCCGGAGCCCATACAGAAATCTCGCCAGCTTTAGAAAGATCCTTCACTTCAAACTGGAATGCACCTTCTTTGTTTGTAGTTACATTCATCGTATCCAGTACTGTGACAATGGCGCCTTCAACCGGCTGATTTGTCGCTGACAAAATCTTACCTGTTAGTTTCTGGCCTCCTTGTCCCCATGTATTTGCCACCCCACATACGAGTAGCGCAGAAATACTAAGTATTCTTTTTATCTTTTTCATATCCTGTTTATCAAGGTTAATACAAATCTACTGTTGGACGGAAACACCAAGTGGTGGGTTCCATGTCACTTTTTGCACCTTTCGTAAATTCAATCGTTACTTCAAGTTCTTCCGTTTTGTCAAATATGACAACCCCAAGATCCGTAGATCCGTCACGGTCGTACCTGCTATCTTTGTAAAGTTCGCTATATCCACCGCCACTACGGTCATGATTGGAACCTTTCATGGTAGAGGATGGAATAGGGCCGCTTTCACATTTAGGAATCTTCTTGCCATTCAAATAAAAGGTTGCATTTACTTGCGAACGAGAGCCGTTGAATCCCATATAGAAATTGTATGGTCCGGCAGGTATTTTATAAGGCACAGCCGTAAAGCCTGTAGTAGAAGCCTTGTCTTCAACCAGTCGATAGCATTTGAACTTAAAAATACCTGGTCTGTCGGTATCCACAACCCACAACATCATAGATTTACAATAAACAGCCGGTAGCCACGGTTTGGGCTGATTGGCACCTACATATTGTTTTACACGATTCATTTGCACATTCTCGCCGATATCTTTCAGATAAGTACTGATGTAATTATATCCGGGATAATAGTACTTTTTATCTTCATCCGTCAATTGGTCAAACGTCTCAAAACGTTCCTTGATTCTCCAAATCAATATCTTGTTGGTCGGTATTTTCAATGAAGTTATCTTGTAAGCAACGCCGTTACTCAACTCTACCGGATTATCAAGATCTACCTTATTAACTGTTGTACGCCATTGTTGATCAAAAACAGAATAGAAGTCCTGCGTTGAAGCCGGATCACTCTCATTATAAATAAAGTCTTGTTTTACATACTTTTTACTAAAGAAAGCTGTCTGGAATATCCAGTTGTTCAAAATAGAGTCTTCACGTTCCATATTCCACGATTTCAACTTCTCTTTTGCTTCTTTCAACGCATTTTCTATCAAGTCATTAGATGGTACCAGCAATGTAGCGGTAATGTTCTCTGAATAAAGATCTAACTTCTTATCTGCAAAATACTGACTCTTTTCTGTGAATACAGAGTCATATACCGTATTTCCTGTTTTATCAATTCCTATAGGTGTACTTGCAGCTTTATCAAATACTCTTTGTGTACGGCTCAATACCATTTCCTTAAAAATAGAGTATTCTTCATCCGGCAAATCTTTCAGATATTCCATTAATGCCTTAGGAGTATTGATATAATCTTCCAAATCATAAATGTAGGCATTGTTAGTTTTAATCACCTTTTTCACCTTCGAACCATTGAAATAAATTCCCGGTTCCATGCCATCCACAGGCTCATCGTAGATTCTTACAGTCACATACTTACCGTTCCACATCAACAGACGCTGTCCATCTTCCAGATTACTGGGTGAAAGAAGAGCATCAGTAATGTGTGCTTCCGCCTTAAATATCTCTTCAGCGGTTGCTTGTCCTTCGCTACCTTCTGCTTTTGTAACAGGTTGGTTGGCATTAGCGGTAGATTCATTACCCACCACCATAATAGTATACATCAGGTTTTTCTCCTGCCAAGTTTTAATCACGCCTGTTTTATCAAACAGTTCATACATTTTACTATAATCCTGAGCAGTCTTTAAAAAGTCGGCTGCCGGCTCATCCACCGCTTGAATCTCCGTGTTGTCAATCACCGTTTCCCACTTGGAATAATGCGAATCCCAAGTATCCGTACAGGCGCAGAGTCCAATCGAAACCAAAGCTGATGCTATGATATATCTAATTTTCTTCATGGTTGTTATTCTATTACAGGTTCAAACAATATATAATCAAAATACATACGGAATTTATTATGCGAGCTGGCTGCAGGATCTACCACAACTACATTCAATGTGTGAGAAGCAGTCGTTGTAAATTCAAACGCAGTTTCCTCTCCGCTCAAATTGGATGTTAACGGTGTATTGAAACAATCTTGTACATCTCCCGTCTTTCCATCGTAAATACGTTTGTTATCACCACCTGCCAGTCGTTTAGAATCTAATCTAAAATTGGTCAAACCAGCTTGACTCCCTTCTCCTCTTTCACCGATAAACTTCATAGACGGATCGTATGCGTAATACAAAGTAATTCTATACTTTCCGGCTAAAATGGGAGGAATAGTCAAATCTAATGTACCGTTGTATCCTATATTGACCACCAAGGCATCATTGTTCATCAACTTAGTCCAGTTGCCCGAAGTGTTAGCACCTTTGGTGCAATATGACAAATAACTCCAGTCGCTTGCCAACGTACCGCTAGGTCCCATTTCTATTTTGTAGGATGAAACTTGTGGAACGATCTCTTGTCTGCCGATGAATTTCGTTAATGCAGTGTACGTATCATCATCGTCACGTGAAACCTGCTGATAAAGTTGTCCTTTTCCTTTAGCAGCAATGTATGAAGATACTTCGGGATAATCACAGAAATCAAAAATAACAGGTATTGGTTCAAAATCGGTTTTCACTGGCAGATATCCGTCAATTGGTTGGATATATCCGTTTTTCACAATCTCGTCAGCTTGTTCCTCTATGAATTTAACTCCATTATTTAATCCGTTTTCAGAAATCAAGATCAAGTCGTTTGTAGCTCTGGTATTCAACATCTTTCTATATTCCCATGTTTCTCTGTCAAAAGGTTTGGAGAATGTGCGAAGAGATTCAAGAGTATGTTCTCCATCCATTATATGGTAAGCTATAAACCTGTTCAACTCATTATTGGGAAGTTCATAATCGTCGGTCAATGCTCCAACCTTGGCAGCCAAAGCACTAAAGCTGGTGATACCTTCCTGTGCAAATACAGCATCGGATACGGCAAATACTGTGAAATATTTACGCAATTCTACTCTCATGCCTAACGGACCTTCGAGTACGGAATTCACAACACTCAGCGAATCGCTCCATGCTGTTTTCTCCAACGCTTCACAGAATATCTTATAATTACCCTTGTCTGAAAGACGTGCGTAGATAGTCTCTACTGCCGGACTCAACACATCATCAAGCACATATATACGCCCATTGGCTGTGCGTATAGCTAATTCGCTAACATGAGCTTCTTTGTTAATGTAAACAGATTTATCGCCACCTTCGTTACCGAAAGATACTTTCAATGCATCTCCCGAAAGTGTTCTGCCAGGCAGTTCACCGCTTTTCACAAAATCCTCCCGATCAATGGAGTCATTGATGACATGATATGTAACAAGAGTGCGGGCATATTCATATCCCAAATCTTCGATAGAAGTGACTCCCTTCTTTTCATAAAAGCGGAGAACTGCATCGTTAGTAGGTGCCAACACAGTGAAAGCATCCTCTGCACGATTTACAGCGTTGAACAAATCTCCATATTTCAACACTTTCACCCATTCGGAGAAATCGTCAGGACGGTTCTGGAGATAGGTTGCCGCAGGTTGTACATCATATACTTTAAATACCGTATCCTTGTACGGATCATCACAGGAATAACAAGTGATGCACAAAATCATTAAGCAAAATCTTACAATATTCTTCATAGTATATATTAATTTGCAGTTACATCATAATAAGGATTCTGTATTAAATTCGGGTTACTGTCGATCTCACCCTGACTAATAGGCAAATACCAAGCATCGGTATTCTTCAGTACCGAACGTATCCAACTGGCGCTAACCGTAGAATTGTTCTCAATGATCATATTGATAAACTGATCTTTATATTTAAAGTTCTGTGACCTGCCGAAGCGTAAAAGATCATACCAGCGTTTTCCTTCCGCAGCAAATTCAAGATCACGTTCCTGCAACAAGTATCCGAGCATATTTTCTTGTGATACAGCATTCGTCTGAACACTTAATGTAGTGACGTTGGCACGGGTACGTATTTTATTGATAAGTTCCAAAGCTTGTGCGAAATTTGCTTCGCCGCCTTTCCAGATCAATGCCTCAGCTTTCATCAGCAATACATCTGCCATGCGATAGAGAATCCAGTTGGCATCTTTATAAGAACGAGTCGTAGACAATCCATCCTTTCCGCCGATTCTGAACTTAAAGGGAAGATAGCCTTCTGTATTGGAGTTACCAATAACGGTTCCCGAAGAAAGAACAAACGTATTGCCATAGCCACGAACAGTGTTGGAAGTCACCCATTGATCAGTTTGTTCGTCAAACAAACGCTTACACATTGCGTTCGAGAATTGAAGACTGGCAACTGTCGATTGTGTCCAAGGATAAACGTTAGATGGCGAAGGATATGTACTCGCTGTAGCATCATCGTCAGGAGATTGATTGCGTGACTGATCAAAGTTTAGTTCAAATATAGAACCGTTGCTGTTGCCCGGGAAGAAGATATTGTACCATTGTTCGGGGTCTTCCACAAATGCCGGACGGAAAGCGGAAGTTGAATTAATCAGCATATCTGCATATCTTACACAACCATCGTAATCTTCGCTCCACAAACACACGTCTGCCATCAATGCATACAGTGCCCATACAGTGACGCGTCCTTTACTCATGCCGGTCCAGTCTTCATCATCATACATTTCTTTAGCTGCTCCTGTGGAAAGTGCATTCTCGATATCCAGCTTGATTTGTGCGATAATCGTCTCTTCCGAAGATTTGGGTATATCGACAGCATACTCGTCTGTCATATAGGGTTCCAGAATCAACGGCACTTCTTTAAAGTTACGTACCAGCGTAAAGTATGTCCAAGCGCGCATAAAATATGCTTCCGCCATATTTGAATTCATTACTGCCTCATGATATGTTTCATCCTGCCTCTTTACTTCCGGTGCATATTTAATTATGGAGTTCGCCACATTCAATATAGAATAGAAACCTCCCCATTTGCATTCGCCGGATGAAGAATTCAACTGAAAATTCTGTAATTCCTGTTTCGATTTACCTGAATAAGCATAAATGGATGCCCCGCGAAGTTCGCCCCAATAAATTAATGTAGGAACCGTCAGACGCATGTTTTGATATCCTTGTGCTAGTACCTCTTCCACCTGCTCTTTTGTTTTCCAGTATTCCGGAGATACCTGTTCGTTCTTAGGCAGTACGTCTAGCCAATCATTACAACTGGAAGTCAGCAAAGTTGCTCCGGCCATTGCTATGTATATTAATAATTTCTTCATTTTGTTATCGTATTAGAAACTTAAGTTAAAACCAAAAGTATATCGTCTGGACACAGGTGTCGTTGCACCGTCCGTAGCCAGGTCTGTCGGTCTCGACGGTAGGTTTACTTCCGGATCCTGACCGGTGTAAGAAGACCAAGTAAACAGGTTGTATCCTGTAACGAAACATGTCAGTGAAGTGATACCCAATTTATTGCAAATGCTTTTCGGAAATGCATAATTCAGTGTCAACTGTTTCAAACGAAGGAAGGAAGTATCTTCCACAAAACGATCAGAACCTAAATAGTTGAATCCTTCGCCATACAATGCACGCGGTATATCTGTAATATCACCTTCGTTCTTCCATCTTCTCAACACAGCCGTACTCTGATTGGCGTTACCGTGCATGGACTCATTATTCATACGAGCCGTATTCACGACTGACTGTCCGAAACGTCCGTGGAAGAAAGTATTGATAGAAAATTGTTTATACTTGACAGTCAATCCCGCACCACCAGTCAATGTCGGATTGGCATTACCCAAATAGACAATATCATATTGATTGATAACACCGTCATGATTGATATCTTCGTACATCGCATCTCCCGGCTGACAGGTAGCTGTCAGATTTTTCATTACGATTGGTCTACCTTTTGCATCATTCATTACATTTCCTTCAGCATCACGTGCATATGTTGCATCGGTGTTTTGATATACTCCCTTGTAACGGTATCCATAGAACGAACCGATAGGGCGTCCAACTTCCGCACGGGCAGCATATGCCCCATTCTTTGGTGAATAATTCTCCTGTACCATATTAGCAGGTAGCTCAGTAATCTTATTTTCGTTGCGGCTAAAGTTCACATAACCGTTGATACGCCAGTCTTTATTCTCAAAGATTACGACATCTGTACGGAACTCCCAACCTTTGTTCTCCATTTTACCTGAATTAAAATAACTAATCGATCCGAAACTAGTGGTTGAAGGTAGTTTGTAGTTCTTTTGCAGCAAATCTTTCACCGTCTTATAATAATAATCGAATGTAAATCTTAAACGACCTTTTAATACGGAAGCATCCAGACCATAATTATATTCGGTAGAGGTTTCCCATTTCAAATTATCCAACTGCATACGAGCCTGCTTTGTAGCCGACATGTTCATATAGTCTGTTCCTTTCACGTAGGCGCCCAGATAAACAGAAGCACCGCTGGGAGCACGTCCACTCTGCCCGATACTGAAACGGAATTTCGCTTCGTCCAGCCATTTATCTCTTGCTTTTTCCATAAAAGGCTCGTTCTGGAAGTTCCATGCAAGACCTACAGCAGGGAAATAACCCATTCTTTCATTACGTCCCATAGCAGAGTTACCTTCAGCATTAAGAGATCCGTGTACCACATAACGATTCAGCAATGTATAGTTCAATACCCCTACAAAAGATACATTACGTGTTTCCGATTCGCTTGAATTCATGTCACTAATAGTAGTTCCGACTACCGGATCGGAGAGATCGGAAGAAGCATTACCGTATACTTCGCTATTATAGCCTGAATTGATATACTGACCGGTACGAACCAATACATTCGCAATAATATTATGTTTGTCATTCCAGTTCTTGATATACATCAACTTATTCTCTGTCTGCAAAGCCAATTGATCGGAATAAGCGTCCGCACTCTGATTGGCATATTTGTTGACTTGTTCCACTCCTGTTACAACTTGTGGCAGAAAGCGACGTGTTTTAATTGCACGCATATTGATAGAAGCCCAACCTTTATAATAAAATCCCGGTAAAATCTCATAATCGGCACGGAATGTTATCTTACCTTCACGCTGCACAGTTCTGTTGATAGCTTCATGTGCCATAGCAACAGGATTATAATTACTTTTTCCATTAAACGAACCTTCAAAATTAGGATCGTGGTAAGTAAAGTATTCATCAGTCAATGCACCTGTCAAGTCATTTACGGTAAATGGCGATTTGTTCGGCATTTTACTCAATGCTTCCGAGCGAATAGTGTTTGTCCAGTTCGCATCCGTATTGGTCTGCGAATAAGAAAAGTCAGCACCGAATTTTAACTTATTAGAAAATTGGTAGTTAATAACCATTGAAGTATTCAAACGGTTCATAGACGTACCAATGGTAGTACCTATATCACTCATATATCCCAATGAAAAACGATAAGTTGCTTTTTCACCACCACCATTCATTGAAAAACTGTTATCTGAAACCAACGCCTTTTGGCGCACATAATCCAACCAATTGGTATTTTGGTTATACTCATCATAGTATCTCCAGTCCGGATTGTCACCGATTGCAGGAGCATCAGACAACATATTGAGGTATTTATTTCCCGGATTATTCAGACCGATGTATTTGGCAGAATTCCAGATAGATTCCTGCATAAGAGAAGTATATTCCTTACCATTCAACATCGGGATAGTACTCGGATCTTCCTTCATTGTCCATTTGGAGGAGAATGAGAAACGAGTTTTACCAACCGTACCTTGTTTTGTCTTAATAACCAATACGCCATTGGCACCCTGAGTACCCCAAATAGCAGTAGCTGATGCATCTTTTAATACTTCAACTGAAGCAATATCATTAGGTGAGATATTTAAAAGAGCACCCAAATCTTCTTCCGTAGCTGTGCTGAAATTGAAATCATCACTGATTTCAGTCGGATAAGGCACACCATCAATAACAATCAACGGATCGGAAGATGCATTTAACGTACTTGTACCACGGATTCTGATAGCACTACGGCTACCGGGGTCTCCACCCAATACAATATCCACACCACCCAATTGTCCTTGCAGCGCTTCCTCTATAGATACAACAGGTGCAGCGGCAATCAACTTTTCCATATCAACTTTCTGAGTAGCCGAAACCATTTCTTTATCCGAAATACCCAAATCATTTCTATTTAACCGACGGGCCGAAACTACTACTTCATCCACCGCCATTGATTCTGACTCCAGAGTCACATTGAGCAGAGTTTGCCCTGTATACTTTATACGCTTTGTTTTCATTCCGATATAGGAATAAACAATTGTCAGATCTTTCTCTCCCTCTGGGATTTTCACATTATATTGCCCGTTCAGGTTTGTGATACCACCACCCAACGAACGGTTCTGGTTGTTTACTAGATTGACATTTACACCAACCAATGGTTCAGCAGTTTTTCCAAACAATTCGGTAACCGTACCGGATATAACCTTCTGTACCTGCCCTGCCATTTCTATAGAACAGGACAGAAAAATGGCTACCAATGTATAAAAGACTTTATTTGTCTGATTCATGATTAATTAGATATTCAGTTAATTAAAAACAGCGTCTATCAGGTGGAAAGCACCGTCCATAAAAGCAAATGGGAAATTCTCGTATGATACTATCTTACATGCATTTCCGTACTGACCGGTGGTCTGGTTCTGCAACTGCAAGGTGATGAAAGCGCCGTTATCAGTATACTTCACAGGAATATTATTGCTGTTACGATATTCTCCCGATAGCCAATCAGGTGATCCGAGATACGGACAGCCTGATGCAACCGGAGCATTGGTAGGCGTAAAGAAATAATTGAGCAGATATTCTCGTAATAAGTATTGATTTGTAATCTCTCCTTGAAGAGTTGGTGATGGCAGACTTAAATCTATCGTACCTTTCACTCCCGGAATACGATCATTATCCAAAGCCTCTTTTAATGCTTCATTTGTCGGAATGAACCCGATAAGACGTCCTGCCAATCTGTAATCCCAAGCAAGTACACCGTCTATAGTAGCAAACAGTTCGGCTTGTCTCATTAAATAGGCGAATACAAAATTCGGATATTTCGTTTCTCCAATAGAGGTCAACATTGTCCTCAGGCTTGTATATTCCAATCCATCCAATTTTCCGAATACACCGAAGTCACTTTCATATTCATATACTTTACCGTTTGTCCAAGATCCTCCGGCATCATTGGTCACCTCTTTTACTTCGGTGAAAAGTGTAGGAATAACAGTTTGCGGATCTTGACCTAATACACTGTTAAACACATAGTTCGTTGTCATTTTCCCATCTTTCACAAACCAATATGTTCCACCATCCTGAGTAGCATAAACAGCCCAAGGCGTATTAAAGTTAACATCTCCTACTACAGTTCCACCACTGACGATTCTTTTCAGGTCCGAAGTTGAAACAGCCACATCACCATCTTCTCCGGATGTTGCCAGTGTATTACCGACTCCATCAGACATCAGACGCATGTCGCTGATTTCATATCCGCTATTTTTAGTGATCAACATCGTATAGTTTGTAGCAGTGGTAGTGTACGCAGCCATCTGATTACTCTGAAAGATAGCATACAACGAAAGCAGGTAATCTCTTTTAAGGAAAGACGGTCCCATCACGGTACTGAATATTTCAGGCATCGGGAAATTGCTTAATCCATAAAAACTACCGTTCACACAGATACTCTTATCTTTCACATCGCTCAACTGGAAATCATAATGCGAACCCAAAGAGTTGGTAATTCCGCTAATTTCGTCAGGGAAAACGATAGAACCTCCATATACTGATTGATAAAGCAATATCTTAGTAATCAACGGGTCCAAATCAGTTAAAGAAGAATATCCTCCAGCTTTCCAATATCTATTGAAGAAAGTGTTGAGTGCCTGGTTGGACGGTGCAAAGATACTATAGGAGATAGAAGCTAATTCCGGATAAAGACGGAAGTTAGGTGTCGGCCATTCCAACGCGATATTCGGAAGCCCGTTTGGTGAATGTGCATGCAGAAAAAGACTATCTACTCCTACTGCTTTTCCATAATCGGCAGACAAGTCCTTATCATAGGCATAAGTACTGTACTGGCTATAAAAGTCGAGGAAATCGGAATAATCTGATTTTTTCTTTAAAACATCATAAATAGTTTCCAATGGTTCCAACACCCTGTCTACATTATATATATAGCCGTTATTGGTTATGATTTGGTATTCTTTAACACTTGCATTCGACACATTGAACCCGTTATCTCCCGTCCACGTAGAGTTAGGATAGAAAAATTCATAATTCTTCTTGGCATCTATACCTTTAGAGGCAAAGATGTGGTGAGAGAATACAGGCAAGAACCGCTCTAAATGATAGACGGTTACAGTATTGTTTGTTGATGGATCCACTTCCTTTGTAATAGGACTGGTGCTGTGTGTACGAAACTTGTAATACATTCCCGGTTGTAAAACTCCCAATTCATCATCGTCATCATCGTCTTTGCTTGTTGCACTGTCTTCCGGGCGGAAGTTTTCAAGATCACTCTTGCTATAAGAGTAGTAGATTAAATGATAACCAATCAGTTTCTTCAAATCATCTGTCGGTATATCCTTCACTGAAACATAACCGTGTTCTTCCAGATAAGCAGCAAACGCATCATTGTCCGGAGCCATGACAGTTGCGACACTCTTACCATCAAGAATAGGCTTAAAGCCTGATAACTCTGCCGCTTCTAGAAACATGGAGAACTTACCTCCATATTCATTAGAAAGAACTTCCCAAGCTGTACCTTTCAGCCATTCGGGTTTTTCATAATGCTCATCCATCTTGTCCTCACAAGAGAGAAAAAAAGGTGAGAGGAGCAATAATAGCAGCCAATGCCGCTTACGATTCATCACATTTCTCATAATATTAAAATCTGTTAAGTAACAATATAAATCTATTTTATCTATTTTTTAATTAAACAAAAGTTAGATTCTGTTTTTCTTCGGGCACTTTATCATAATACCTGTGAAAAACTGTTGCAAACTTAACGACTTATATAAGAAATAGCAATGAAGAATCGTACATAAACATGGAAAATACCGCCTTTTGAACGAAAATACATGCTCTGAACGCGTTTTTTAAATAAGAAAGAGTGTAGATAATACAATTTATTCCGGTTTTTCTTGAAACAAGAATAACCATATATAAAAGCAATATGGCAAACTTTTCAAATATAATTGTGTCGACAAAGAAGTTGACAAATTAAAAATATATGCGATAAACACAAATTCATGTTTGCGAAGTACAATCAAGAACTATAAAGATTATTTTGCCATTCTTATTGTCACTTGTCACTTTTACAACTTAAACAATTGATTATCAAAGTAATAAGAGTGACAATAGACAGTGACAATAGAGTGACAATAGAAATAATAAAGCTTTCTATTGTCACTTTTACTTTTTCCTCTTTTATATCTTAACCACCAGATACACAGTCCCTTTATTCGTATGTTTGCAAGGAATCCCCTCTTTCTGAAGCAGCCGTCCAAAGTGATGCGCCTTGCCGGAAGACAGCGTAATGGTCGTTCTTTTTTGCAGATAATCCAATATTTCTACCGGAGATAAGTATTCTCCTTCCTTATCATCCCCTGCAACCTTGAAATAACGATAGAATAACTGAATAGCCGGCGGAGTCTGTTCAAACTCCCGATTCCCCTGTGCCAGGATAGCCTCATCCTTATCGTCAAACCAATACCGCTCGCCATGACAAATCTCGTACATAGCCTGTGCATACAACTGCTCATAGTCAATCGGGCGTGCCGTATCAATCGTACCCGTCACCTCAACGCACATAAAACGACGGCTACCGGACGGATCAGTCAGCAAATCCTTCTGATTGCTGGTCGCGATAAACGAAGCATAACGCCGCAACTCCTGCACCGAATTACTGTACGATTTACGAAGATTGACTACCGGCTTTTGCAGAATATGCTTCAAAAAGCCCTGCTGCGTCAAAGTAATCTGATCGAACTCGTCAATATTGATCAGCGCAAAGCGATTCAGATACATTTCCGCATCCCGCTTCCGGCTGAAATCAATACTATCCGTATAATATCCGCGAAGTCCCGGCGGTATCAGATCCCGGCAAAAGGTAGACTTGCGTGTCCCCTGCGCACCTACCAGCAAAGGGGAAGTACTGTTCGCATGCTGCCGGTCCTATTTTCACTTACACATAATACTACCATATCGCGTTTTAATATTAATTTACAATAAAATAGCTAATTACCATTTCTGATAATCAGCTTTATTATAATAATACCGCTTATAAAAACATAGTAGATTCTATCTCACTATTCATAAAACTGAAATCTCATTTTCTTCTTCGACTTAAAAAACTTCCCTATTTTTAGTTCTTTACTATGTGCCATTTTATAAGGTGCCACTAACTCCTTTAGTAATTCATATAGTATTTGATTTACTAATAACATATCTTTATATATATCCCTTAATTGTTCTTCATCGTCATAATAGTGCTTATCTTTATAACCTATAAAAAACATATCAGACTTAGTCTGGTCATATTGAGGAGCTGTAAATCTAAACATAACTTTACTAGGATGAACCCACTTGCAGCCCTCTTTGTATATTTCTGATATTCCGGAATATCTCTTATTTAATTCTCCGCAAAGATAGCCGGCAGTAAGATATTGTTTACCTATACAAAGTTTATTAGTAGGTTTGCCGTCCATGAAATATTTAAAGAAACGTTCTTTATCTCTATATAAGAGACAAGCATAAACTTCCAAACAGCAATCTACCTGCATCCTAATAAAGTGTATAGCAGATAATTTATGTTTTGATAAAGCATTAAAAGCCGAATTATTCTCTAAAGCATACATTATAATGATATACATAAACATATATAAAGGATAGTGATTGTCTGGATTAATACTACCTAATACTTTACCATACCGTTTTGAAAATTTAATAATAGGTCTACCCATAGTATAATTGGAATAAAAAAGGCTAGCCGAAGCTAGCCTAAATTTAATGCATTAGTTCAATAGTGCCTTTATATCTTCTTTTTCATTCTCATCAAGAGCTGAATATAGACGTTTAACCCTAGCTTTTCTCATTTCAGAAGCAAGTTCATCCCCCGAATTAATGATTACATTCAAGTTAGCTATATAAGTCTCAAATCTTGCGACAAAGCTCTTACATTTAGCTTTAACTTGCTCGGGAGTATCTGTTTCTGAAACAAACATACCGACACCAAAAGTTTTGCCCAGTTCACTACGGTTGTTAGACACTAATGCTTCCAATACATTTGTTGAATTTGTTAATTCCATAATTATTATAATTTTAATTATGCCAGCACTATTACTGGCTATTCAGAAGATAGTGCTATCTACAAATTCCGCCACAAATGTAGTATATTATTATAATAACACAAACAAATTCCAACAAAATTTGAACACTCTATGTAAAAAAAGCTATGATAGTATAGCTTTTTAAGAAAAAGCCCTCCATATTAATACCCAACATTATTATACTAATCCTATTAATACTAGAACTAGTATATCTATTATTATAGTATAAAATATAACTGTAATAATAGCCAACTTATTAGTGACCATATTAATACTGATTGATGTATTAGTATTGAATTTCTGTAAAAATAAAAATAGCAAATGAATTTCTTCAAATGGTGATAACCATGTTAGTTTCCACCATACCAAAGAGATATTTAATTCAAAATGTCAAAGTTACATTTATAGGGTAATTACCAATCATCATCACTTGTTTGCAATGGCTTCTTTAGAACTGTATCAATTTTGTCTACAAGGATTTTATAACATGATAGTGAATAAACAAAAGCTCGTGATGAGGTCACTTTAGGATGTTGTCTGTTTTCTGCAAATGGAAAGCAATCAGAAAGTGCCCATATTTGGGTATCTTTAGTAACGCCATTACCTGTTACCCCAAAACCACCACCAAACATTATGACATATCCACTATCGTCATTTATCTTCAATACCTCATAATTCTGTAAGGTATATGTCATTCGAATACGTTCTTCTTTAAAATCAAATTTAATAAGTGGTCGAATGCTTACTCTATATGAGTTATCTCCCATAGTCCGTTTGGCAATATTAGGCAAATAACAACGTGCTATGATTGTTCCTTCTTCCTCATTTGAAACTTGTATAGCTGACTTTGCATCAGAAGACATAGATATGACCCAATCTATAATTTTGCGATATAATTGAGATTTGGACTGACCTTTATACTCTTTTATAACCGATAATGATAGTTCACCCAATTCATTCAACTTATATTCATTGGATAGCTCCTTAGCTTTAGCTGACCAAGACATATCCCCTATATTAGTATATTCTTCTAATTCTTGTTTAGTTACAATTTGGGCATTAATTGTATTACAGACTAATCCTAATAACATTATAAAAATAATCTTTTTCATGTTGACTTGAAGCTTACTATTAGTATGATGTATTTTTGTGTTCAAATGTACAAAAAACAAATTAATTAATCAGATTTTATTATATATATTCTCTAACAAGCCTTGTTGTAAAAGATGTGTTGTAATAATTAATAGAACAATAAAAAACAGCAAATGAATTTCTTCAAATGCTGTTTTGCTTAATATTCACCAATAATTCATTCTATTTAAAGTATAATATATTTAATGGTCCTAATAATATCATCTTAGTTACAGTATAACCTCTACCTTCCCATGTAATTTTGGTAGATTCTTTAACAAAGAAAGCGTAGTCTATTAGAAGCATACTCGATATAGCTAAATGTATTATTAGATACCATTTAACAATCTTGATAATTTTATTCTTCATTTGTATCTAATTTGATAGAATATGTATCTCCCTTTATCAAATAAAGATTTCCATAATTTTGTATGTAACTGTTGATATATTGCAAAAATGAATCTGTGTTGTATTTCTCATAAAATATACTCTTGAAATCTACCTCTTTCAAATTTTTATATGCATAAATACGACCATGTATATACGGATAAATTTCCTCTAAAGACTCAAATTTGAATACGTATTTATGATGTATTCCCATATTATCAAATATTCCTTTGATAATCATTTTTTCATCAACATATAAATCCTCGTAGGCATCAGTTGGGTCAAAAAACTCCATCCAAAATTCATCAGTCCTATTTATTATTTCCATAACTCATTTTATCATACCAATCTTTTAGTCTTATTGGTTCATTTAAAATAGTTTACTTAGCTCCTCTAAAATACAAGGAGTATCTTTCACATCATCGGGCACTGGAAGATTATCTACGGTTCTACTCTTCATAAATGCAAGATGAAATCTAAATAAAAGAGCCTCTTCTATACTACCTTCAACAAGTTTTCCGTCTATAAAATCTTCGACGGAAGATATAAAACCATGTTTGCGTAATCTACTATATGTTGCTTCTATTATTTCAAACTCTCGTTTACTACGCAATCTATCTACCAATTCACAAAATATTGATAAAGTTTGTTCCCTATTTATTTCCATACTCTTTTATCAATGCATTTATTTTCCTTAAAAACTCTTGCTTGTTTAAGCTATTGTATATTTCTTTGAAATCTTTGCTTCTCCATTGTTGATGCTTGAATACACACACTCCATATATATCCTCTTCTATTTCCTCTAATGAGTTGTACAGATTAATAGAATATATTCCTCTCTCACTTCGATTAGCAAGTATTTGCAAATAATATGAGAACATATTTAATTCTGACAAATCAACTTGTGGGGGTTGATAGTGAGATTTCATATCCCATATTTCCCAATGTGTGATTAGATATTTCTTAAGTTTACTTGCCTTTGTCATTTCTTACTTATATCTTGGATTAGCATTTATCACTAGCGTAGGCTTCCAATAGTATTTATTGAGCAATTGTCTAAATATTTCTTTATCTTTAATGATTCCATAATATATCTTTCTAGGGCAATCAAGTACATCCCAATCATCCCAAAGATTAAATGAAAATAAAATCTCTTCAATCTCTTGCAAAAAATTAAATGGTTTGCCATTATTTTCCTCTCTTAATATATGTATTGCAGATTTAAAAACCATTTCATCTGTATACTCTGCATATTTCCTACTACTATAATCTTTAGTTAGCTCATAAGAAGGATTATCTTTTTTATATCTCTCATAAAATTCCTCTACTGATACAAAATTACTAGTGTTATGATAAGGGTGATATATTGGATTGTGAGCGTCAAAGGGATTACGAACACACATTGTTTCTATTTTTAGAGGAAATTCTCTAGTTGCATAATTCTCATTTTCCATAGTTCATTTGTTTAATTATTCGTTTCATTTATAAAGTACTCTATTGTATTCCAATACTTATCTACTTGTTGCTTTACATACCACATATCTAAATGAGGACGATTCCCAAAATTATGTAAGCCCCCGATAAAGTACCCGTTGTCTTTGTATCTTTAAGTCTCGATCTTTGCCAGAAAAAAGACTATGCAAAAAATGAGTAAAGAAGAATTCATTGAAATCCTGTCTCGTCAACAGCG
>NZ_JAMOKH010000021.1:0-101550 GCF_023656585.1 Bacteroides sp. B1-V-101
AGTAAACCGGAGGCAGGAATAATAAATAATAAAGTAAACAGCTGCCAGGGTTAGTAATATTTCTAGTCAACACATAGCAGCTATTAGAGATAAACAAGTCAACCATTATTAGGGAAGTACAAGGAAAGTTGGGATAAGGTGCCGACATTGTTAGTTGTTCACGGCCGTGGTAAGAGTTGCTCACGGTCGTGGTAAACGCTGCTCACGGATGTGATCAGGTCTTGTCACGGCCGTGAACAGGTAAAGATGCCGGTAGCTTAATGGAAGTATAAAGGCATGATGAGCTAAAAGCATTGGTAGCTTATCGTATTTGTGGTATAAGGTCAAGACTCGGATGAGGCGTGATAGGTGTAATAAGTAATAAGTAATAGGTAATAAGTAACAGGTAATAGGTAACAGGTGATAAGTAACAGGTAATAGGTAATAAGATGGGGAGGAAATGACAGGTAATAAGTCATGAAATAGGGGTGAAGTGACAATAAAAAGCATGATTTACGGCTATTATCACCTTATTATCACCCTATTGTCACCAGCTATTATCATCAGAAGTGTATTCATTATCAGCTTGTTATCTCCAAAAGGTGATAAGTGACAATAGAAAAGCATTTTATTTCTAGAGAGTATCTGTCATGCTGAATTTGTCGAAGAGGAAGGCAAAAGTCAATAGTAACTGAAATTGGGCTGACTAAAAAGTCAATAGTATCTTAAATCTCCTCCTTCGGGAAGGAGGAGTACCCGTAGGGGGAGGTGGTAGGTAAATACATAAATTATTGTTATTCAATTATAAAGTATGCCTACCACTCCGGTTTTCAATTGGGAAAGTGGCTACTGACCTTTGATCTTATCCTTAATGTGCATTCTTGTCAAAGTGTCACAACCAGACTCAGTCGGGATTACTGATCATTCTCTCCCTGTCCGGCAGACTCGGAAACGGGGAAGTGCTCCTCCAAATACTTTCTGATTCTATGCGTCCCCAGTTTTTCCTTGGAGATACTGCCATCTTTTAGCACAAGTTCATAGTGCGGAATGCCGTTGAAGCGGAAAAGTTGGCGCAGATAATTGAACTCTGAGTCGGTGACATAATAGCTGGCTTCTCCTTTCAGATTCTTTTCCACGTATTGCTTATATGCACCGGCTGGTGAGTCTTTCTGTCCGGTGATATAGATGAACTCGAACTCCGGATGATCTTTGTATTTTTTGCGCAGGTCTGCCGTCGCTTCTATTCCTGCGCGACAAGGTCCGCAGGTCGTTGCCCAGAAGTCAACGAACAAGACTTTGCCCGGATGATTCTTAATAATGTTGCGGAAAACGTCGGTGGCTTTGCCTTCCGGAAGTTGATAGGAATTGACTTTTTCCTTCGGATGCGTTTTGGCGAACAGATATTCGGCCTCTTCTGCCAATTGTGGGTGAGTGAGCTTTTGCTTGATGCTGTCCACATACTCACGGGCAATGGAACGTGTCTTGATATTCTGCAGGCTGAAACCCAGGTTGCGGACTTTGGCTATTTGCCAAAGCAAAGGATCGGGCACATCATATAGCCGGGCAAGAATGCTGTCTTTCTTATGACCGGTTTTTTGTTCCATCGAGATAAAGTTTCTGTCCATGTCTTGCTCTGACTGCTTGTTTTTATACTGCTTGTCGATGTACTCCAGGACCAGTTTTTCTTCTTTTTCGTATAAGCCTTTCACCTTGTCATTCTCTTCTTGAAGTTCTTTTAAGGGGATTCTGACGGTTGTTCCTGCCAGTTTCTCCTGTTTCAGTCTGATTGCCTCCTGTTCTGCATTCAGTTTTACTCCTTTCTCTTTAAGGAAAGCGAGAAGCGATTCTTCCGGATACGTGTAAGGGATGGTATCCTTTGCTTTCGGTGCATGATAATTATAGGCTGTTCTGAAGGCGTCCATATATTCAAACCGGTTGATAAAAGAGCTTGCATTGGCATCGGCAAGCACTGTTTCATCATTCAGCGGCATCTTTTTCAAGAAGTCGTAATAAGAATCTTCTTCTTTCACTTTCAAGGCTTGGTTGGCTGTATCCTGCTTCGCATAATAATCTCTGCTCATCAGAAAATCGAAGAATAAGCCTCCTGCCTGCAGGTCTGCCTTATTCTTGATCAGACGGGCAGCCTTTGCCGATGGGCGGCAAATCTGAATAAGTGAATCGGCTGTATGCTCCCATCGGGCGACAATCGGCTTCATGTGCTCCTGATATTGGCTGGGAGTCAGTTTGTTGCGTGCGTTGGATAAATCATCGTAACGGTAGGGGATCAGCGCCTTGAATTCCTTCAGCAGATAGGAGAGGGAAGCCGACGGGCCCATGTAGGCTGTATTCTTGATCGGGAAATAATAGTCGCGTGCACGGCTGCGGGCCAGCAATGCTTCCCAGTCGATATACATGGTAAGCGTCTGTCCGGGCTCGATATAGAATGGAATCCAGTTGTTGTCAAGCGTGACCGACTGTTCCACAGGATGTTTGATGACAAACTTGCACAGGAAGCTGCCGTCTTCGTCTATCTGAATCACAGTCGGGTAGTCCTGGCGGGTGATATGGTTGGATAGATAGATGAGACCGGTGTCAAATCCCAGCCGGCGGTCATAGCCGTCGATGTACCCTTGCAGACAGGTGGTGTCTGTGTGGAAGAACTGCTGGAAACCTGTGTCGGCAGCGATTGTCTTTGTAGCTCCCCTTTGCCGGGTATACAGCTGATTCTTTTCTCCGTTCACTTGTATCTGGCAGCTTCCGTCTTTCTGCGGGGTGACCAGCAGGGTACGTATGTTTCCATTCTGCTTGTCCTTGACGGTGATTTCCACCCGTTTCCCTTTCTTACGGATGTTTTCGTTGGTAAATATCCGGTTGTCCATAATCGTAACAGAATCGTAGATACCGTATTCCCAGGTGTTTAAATCATCTGCCTTGAACCAGTTTCCCTTGATTGCCGCCAACGGCGAAACGTTTTTGCCGGAGGACGGTACTAAAGATATGTCATACGTATTTCCTTCCGTATCGCTCGGACTGAGGAGATGGATGACCTGCGTCTCTTCCGGCAGAGCTTCGAAAACGAGCACATAGTCCATCTCGCCCGAATCGGGCATATACACTTCCTTATTGAGCTCAATGCCTTCCGCACTCTTGAACTGGTATTTCTTGCCGGTGGCTGCATCTTCCAGATAACTGTCTCCTTCTTCCTTTATCCACCAGTGCGGACGGAAGATGGCGTGAATATAAACACGCGTGCCATCGGGCGTGCGTTCTATACGGGTGATGTTGCCAATACTTCCCGAACGGGCTTTGAATGGCGGATTGTCGACGGTTTGTGCTGTGAGCATACCCGACAGCATGAGCATCATGCAGAGTAGAATCGTTTTCATAATATTAAATTTTGAATAAATGCGTTTAGTAGTTCCCTATACAAAGAAAGAAAAATATCCATCGCTCCCTCTCTTTTTCCCCTTTAACTTAACATAGATTAAACGTTTACGTAATCATCTTTTTTGTACCTTTGCACCCGAAAATCAGAGTGATAATTTAAATATTGAAATATTATGAGTAAGAAAGCCCTTTTAATGATCCTCGATGGTTGGGGACTAGGCGACCAAAAGAAAGACGACGTAATCTTCAACACTCCCACTCCTTACTGGGATTATCTGATGAACAATTATCCTCATTCCCAACTTCAGGCAAGTGGTGAGAACGTAGGTTTGCCCGACGGACAGATGGGTAACTCGGAAGTAGGTCACCTCAACATTGGTGCCGGACGTGTGGTTTATCAGGATTTGGTGAAAATCAACCGCGCATGTGCTGACAACAGCATCCTGCAGAACCCCGAAATCGTTTCTGCTTTCTCTTACGCGAAAGAAAACGGAAAGAGCGTTCATTTCATGGGACTGACTTCCAACGGTGGCGTACACAGCTCAATGGTTCATCTTTTCAAACTTTGCGACATCTCCAAAGAATACGGCATCGACAATACATTCATCCACTGCTTCATGGACGGTCGTGACACTGACCCGAAGAGCGGCAAGGGATTTATCGAAGAACTTTCTGCACACTGCGAGAAATCGGCAGGCAAGATCGCTTCTATCATCGGTCGTTATTATGCTATGGACCGTGACAAACGTTGGGAACGTGTGAAGGAAGCCTATGACCTGCTGGTAAACGGCCAGGGTAAGAAAGCTACCGATATGGTTCAGGCTATGCAGGAATCTTACGATGAAGGTGTAACGGACGAATTCATCAAGCCGATTGTAAACGCCAACTGCGACGGAACCATCAAAGAAGGTGATGTCGTTATCTTCTTCAACTACCGTAACGACCGCGCCAAAGAACTGACTGTCGTACTGACTCAGCAAGATATGCCGGAAGCAGGTATGCATACGATTCCGGGATTGCAATATTACTGCATGACTCCGTATGATGCATCCTTCAAAGGTGTTCACATCCTGTTCGACAAGGAAAATGTTGCCAACACACTGGGCGAATACATCGCTTCCAAAGGACTGAACCAGCTCCATATCGCTGAAACAGAGAAATATGCTCACGTTACTTTCTTCTTCAACGGCGGTCGTGAAACTCCGTTCGACAACGAAGACCGTATCCTTGTTCCATCTCCGAAAGTAGCCACTTACGACCTGAAACCGGAAATGAGTGCCTACGAAGTGAAGGATAAACTGGTAGATGCCATCAACGAAAACAAATATGATTTCATCGTGGTGAACTTCGCTAACGGTGACATGGTTGGTCATACCGGTATCTACGAAGCAATCGAGAAGGCTGTTGTGGCTGTAGACGCTTGCGTGAAAGATGTAATCGAAGCTGCTAAAGCACAAGGTTACGAAGCTATCATCATCGCCGACCACGGTAACGCTGATCATGCCTTGAACGAAGACGGCACTCCGAATACGGCTCACTCTCTGAACCCGGTTCCTTGTGTGTACGTAACAGAAAACAAAGCTGCGAAAGTAGAAGACGGTCGCCTGGCTGATGTGGCTCCGACTATCCTGAAAATCATGGGTCTGGAAGCTCCGGCTGATATGAACGGTCAGATTTTGATTAAGTAATTTACTTGATACTGTAATAATGAAAGGGGGCACTTCGCAAAGTGCCCCCTTATTTTGTTTCTTTAATTTCACAAACAGCTTGATTTCGTAAGAAAGTTATAACTGCAGTCATTGTGCAGTGAAATTTGTAGTTTATCTGATTTATATTATCCTATTTTTCCTTTCTCTTTCATGAAAAATGTGATTGAATGAAATTCGAACTCTTTTGGTTGATTCTAGTACTCTTCTGAAGGTAAAAACAGTTTCCTTTGTGCAAATATATTTTTTTTACGATGAAAAACATCTACCTATTTATAGTAAGTCTGTTTTTTTTCTATACCGGATGTGACACACAACAAACAAAATATCCATTTAGTGTAGAAACTGTATTAGCGAAAGCTGGGAATAACCGTAAGGAACTTGAAAAGGCATTGGATTATTTTTATAAACAGGGAGACAGTATAAAGATAAAAGCCATAGAGTTTTTGGTGGCGCATATGGATATCCATTATAGTGAAACTTACTATTGGAAAACGTGTGATGGGAAAAGAGTGGATTTTTCGGAGTTCGATTATGCTAATTTGGAAACAGCCGTAAAGGCAATCGATTCAATGAGGAAAAAATATGGTTCCTTGGATTTTCAAGATACTATCATTTACGATGTAAATGGTTTAACCGGTAAATATCTTATTAATAATGTAAATCATGCGGTTGATACTTGGCGGCTATCTGAATATAAAGACATACCTTTTAACGATTTCTGCGAATATATATTACCTTACCGGGTTACGGTAGAGCCTGTAACGGAATGGCGAAAAGAATATTGTAAGAGATATCACTGGTTGACAGACAGCCTTCAGAATAAGCCATTAGAGAATGTGCTTGATTATGCTGCTATCGATTACAAAGATTGGTTTACATTCACTTATGGAAGTGAAACGAGAAATGAGCCTCTCTCCCGTCTAAGTGCGCAGCAATTGTTGTTTCGTAAGAAAGGAGCTTGTGAGGATATAGCAGCTTTGGAAACATTTATTTTTCGTTCGCAAGGTATTCCGGCTGCTTACATATCTGTGCCATTATGGGCAACCTCTGCCGGAGCACATTTCTCGAACACCGTTTTTGATACGAAGATGAAACCGGTGAAGTTGGATGTTACCACACACGCTGTTGTAGATCATCCACTTGATCGGGAACCGTCTAAAGTAATTCGTTATACTTATTCCAGCCAACCTGGCACCTTAGCATCTAAAGAAAAGGAAGAATGTATTCCTACAGGATTTTTACAAAAAACAAACTATATTGATGTAACCCATGAATATTGGGAAACATCTGATGTGACCATTCCTTTGTTTAATGATACTACTCACATTATATATGCCTGCATGTTTAGTATGGGTAGATGGAATGCTGAGTGGTGGGGTGAACGAATGGAAAATTCAGTTACATTTCATAATATGCCTCGTGGCGTGGTTATTCTTCCTATGATATATAAGGAGCATCAACTTATACCGATAGGTTATCCTATAGTAAATGGTTATAACCATCAATTGTATTTAGTTCCGGATTTATTGCATACTATGACTGTTGAAATTGAAGAACAGGACCGCTATCTGCGTTTTCGCCCGGATAAGAAATATGAACTTTTTTATTGGGATAATGCATGGATTTCATTGGGAACACAAGTTGCAACAATGGATGCCGATTGTCTGCAATTCAATCAGGTACCGCAAAATGTACTAATGCTTCTTGTGCCGGAGTATTCTGAACGAAAAGAGCGTCCTTTCATTATTATGCCGGATGGGACACGATATTGGTGGTAATTTGTAATATAATAAAGAAGAAAAATGAAATTAATAAGCACATTTATTGTAATAGTGTTGTTATCTGGTTGTCAAAGCAAAGAGCAGTCTGTTGTCATATCTCAGAATTCTATAAGTATTGCTATGCAAATTTATGCTATCAGCAGTAAAATATCACTTTCTGATGAAAGTATCATGAATTTAAGGACCTTCTTCCAAGAAAACGATAGTTTGGCGGAAATGGAATTGAAAAAAGGAAAATCATTAGATGAGATTGCCCGACGGTATTGTCCGTCAATAAATACAATAGCGAGTTTATTGACTCCGTTAGAAGGGAATGATTATATGTTCTATCAAAAGAATAACGGTCCCCAACTGCCATATATTTCAGATCTACGTACGGTGGTTAAATATAGACAGGAATTGAACTTGTCTCATGTTCAAATTGAGCAACTCTTACATCATAGTGAAGAAATAGAGAAACGATTTGGAGTTCAAGATTACAAATATGATAGTATGGAAAAACAATATTTGGCTGAGATTCTTTCAGAAACGCAATATAAGGCTTTTTTTATAATTAGAAAAACGCAACAAGCTAAGAAAATAGCTGCGCAGCAATGGAAGCAGATACAGGTGCACCAATTATGTTCTAAGACTTGCGATAGTTTAGCTATTATAAAACAATTGTATGAGTTTGAAAGAGAAAAAAGCGGAATATTAGAATATATGAGCAGTAGGGGAGATAATAAAGGATACGATAAAGAGCGTGATCGACTCAATGCACATAAGCCATTACTACTACTTAAGTTGGAAACTATTGAATCGTTTTCTCATAATAAACTGTTGGATATTATTTGTAAACGGGAAGTGACGAAGTTATCAGAACAGCAAATTGAACAGTTACTGGCTGAATATTATCGAATTAAGCAGGCAGAGTACAAAGCTATGTATGAAGACGTACCCAAAAACGGAGAAACTAAATTTGAACGGAGTAAATTGGAAGGAAAATGTTTGATAAATGTTGTTGCTCATCAGCAATTGGAAGATTATTTTAAGTTTGTTTCTCAAAAGAGAGCGAATGAACGGGCTCAAAGATATTGGGATGAATTAAAGAGCTATGATTTTATAAGGAAGAAGGATAGTGTACAAGTAGTAAGTGAGTTGGCAGATTATGAATTGCGTTTGGCTGTGGCTGAGCAATGGATTTCATTGGATAATTCCCGCAAGCATCTATTTGCCAGAGAGGATGTTGTGAATGGGAAACCGGAAATACTGAAGAAAAAGGAAGAATGGGACAAAAAGGAAAAAGAACGTAAAATGGTAAGATTTTAAGATATAAAGAATATGTATAAGATAATTTGTAACCTCATTTTGATTTTATTAGTTGTCAACTCGCTTCCGGCACAGGAAAAAGTATCATTCGATACTATTGCCCATTGCATGACAGAACAGCTTCGTGTCTATCCCAAGGAAAAATTGCACGTTCATATCGATCGTTCGTGCTACCTTCCCGGAGACACTTTGTGGTTCAAAGCCTACATGGTCAATGCGTCTTCTCATATTCCTATTCGGCTGAGCCGATATGTATATGTTGAATTGGTCAATCCGGAGAATGAAACAATAGACAGGGTAAAAATCAGACCGGATGAAATGAATCAGTTTCATGGATACATCCCTATCCCCGAGAATCTGGCCGGTGGGAACTATTCCCTGCTAGCTTATACCCGCTATATGCTTTTTGAAGAGAATCAGCCTGTCTTTAAAAGGGACGTCTGCATCGCCCTGGCAAGCAATTGGGAGACTGCCCACTTGAAAGCGAATATCTTGTCACCTCATGGTGAAATTACAGGTGCGCAACTCCAGCTTTGGGACAATAGCCAGAAACAGATACCCTTGAAAAGAGTGAAAGCCGTTTGTAACAAGGGGAAGCCGGTTTCTGCAAAACTGTATGACGAAGGAAAGATAGAGTTGCGTATTCAAAATGAAAAAGTGACGTCCGAGGCTTGTATGCGAATCGATATGACGGATATCCGGAACAACGTTTTCAGACAGTATGCTGCGATAAGTACAGGAACAGAAGATTATGATGTCACGTTCTATCCTGAGGGAGGCTACTTGTTGGAGGGTACCCCTTGTAGAACAGCTTATAAAGTGCTTGATGTTAGTGGTAATAGTATAGCAGCTACCTTGCAATTAATGGATGAACAGGGAAATGTAATGGCAACAAGTGAAACGCTGCACTCCGGAATGGGAGTATTTACCTTTACTCCGGAAAGTGGAAAAAGGTATATCGTACAAACATCCAACAAACAAGGGGTAAAGAAAGTCTTTGAACTTCCTCCGGTGCAATCATCTGCTTATGGAATTGTCATAAAAGACCATCAAGAAGATATGCAGATATCCATAAATTCCGCTTTACACTCGCCTCACGAGGAACTTCTATTGCTGGCGCATGTACGTGGAAAAATGATTTGTGCGCAATGGTTACTGTCTGATAAAGGCGACATAATCACTATTGCAAAAGATCAATATCCGTCCGGAATCGTTCAATGTCTGCTGTTGGATAAGAATTATAATGTGCTAAGCGAAAGGCTGGGTTTTATTCCTTATCGAAAGGCTATAATGTGTAAAGTGAGAAATGACAAGGATAGCTATGGGAAAAGGGAACTGATTCACACGAATCTGTCGCTTGTTGATGTAAACGGCAATCCTGTAAAGGGTAACCTTTCTGTCTCAATCACAGACGAGTCCATGTCTGTTGCGGATACCACACATTCTATTTTGTCTACTTTGCTGCTTTCATCCGAACTGAAGGGGAGAATTGAAACTCCGTCTTTTTATCTGCAAACGGATAATCCTGAGGCTGAAAAGGCATTGGACTTGCTTCTTATGATACACGGATGGAAAAGATACCGACTGCCGGAGATCATAAAAGGTAACTTTGAGAAACCAGCAATGGAGCCGGAGCG
This sequence comes from Bacteroides sp. B1-V-101, assembly GCF_023656585.1. Classification (NCBI taxonomy): domain Bacteria; kingdom Pseudomonadati; phylum Bacteroidota; class Bacteroidia; order Bacteroidales; family Bacteroidaceae; genus Bacteroides; species Bacteroides sp. B1-V-101. The sequence goes on from NZ_JAMOKH010000021.1 coordinate 9,802, forward strand.
ATTTACTTCCTTATCCGGAAGGCTAAAAGATAAGATAGGTGATGGTAAAAGCCGTTATGAAGTTTACGTGAGAAATCTGGAATTCGGACTGAATAAGACGATAACCCCCGGTCCGGATGGTGCATTCCGGCTCGATAGTCTTGAATTTGCGGAAGGTACTCCCATCGGAATGATCGGCCAGCGATTTATACGGAAAGGAGAAACTTACGGGCGTAGTAAAACAGAAATAATTCTGGATAAGGAACAGACATATAATATTTCCGACAGAACAGTTCCACAACCTGTTCTTTCGGAAATGTCCAGTGGTATCCGGCGGGATATAATATATCCGGCTGGTATGAGTAATTATTTCTTAAAACAGGTGACAGTTAAGTCGGATGCACTAAATAAGAGTTTAAATTCAAGGGAGATTGCAAAACTTAAATTAAAGAATGTGTGGGAATTGGCTGAATATTTAGGTATTAAATTTAGTTATCCATTCATTGATTCATTAATGCAAGGACGTTGTCATATTGGTGTCACATTGTGGGGTAGTTGGAAGTGTCTTTATAAAGATATGCCACTTGCATTAATTGTAAACGGCTATATCCCACTTCTGGATCCTGGGATTTTTAACTATTTATCTTTGAGTGATCTTTGCGCGATTCATTTATATAGTATTGGTAGAGAAAAGTTTTTGGGATTATACAGCTATGCACAGAGCTATGAACACCATACCTCAGTGGCCATTCTTGAATTAAAACTTCATTCTGATGTTGATGTTGAATCTTTAGAATATGTTAATGGCATTGATAAACGTATAAAGGGTTATGGCAAACTTGATATTCAAACGGATGTTTATCCCTTTGGAGGATATCAAGAACCGATAGCATTTTATTCTCCTAAATATGAAAAAGGTAATAATAATGATGTGTTGATACCGGATTTTCGCTCTACACTCTATTGGAATCCTAACTTACAAACAGATTTATCAGGGAAATGTAATTTTTCTTTCTATTCCGCAGACAGGATTACCACATATAAAGTGTTGATTGAAGGTATGACAGAGGAAGGAGAAATAGTGTACGAAATAAGAGAGTTGGTAATAAAATGAAACAATAAATTTAAATGTAAAGATTATGCTTTTGCAAGATAGACGGTGGGCTACTGTCTAAGATTTGTATGAGATGCAGATACTTGATTCGGTATGTAAAATTAAATTAGCTCATAACTTATTCTAAAAATCATAAAGATGAAACATAAATTGTTATTAGTACTCTTAACTGCTTTGATACCCTGCCTTTTTATGCAGGGTTGTATTTCTAATTTCGAAGAAGATAATACGGAATTAAGTGAAGAAGATAGAGTAGCAGAAATGTTTAGAGAAGCGGGGTTTAAAGTGGAAAAACTTAGTAGTAAACCAGTTAATCCTCCAATGACTGAAAAGGAGGCATCTCTTTTTTTAGCAGCGTATAAAAATAGGGAACGCTCCGGTTCGATTCAAATACCTTCAGAAAATATAGAGCTGAAGCCAGATGGTCATTTGGTAGTGAAAGTTAAATGTAATTCTGAAAAAAAGAATTTTTCAAGAACAAGAACTGTTTACAAGGAAGAGTTCGATTTTACACATTGGGCAACTTATACAGTTCGAGACATTGAGATTGAATGCTGGCAAGATATTGCAGGATATTGGAAATCCGATAATGTGAATTGCACTTTTACTACTAGAGACCCTGAGTATATATGTGGTTTTCCAGATATCAATCCTAATACAGGCTATAGTAAAGGTAGTCTTTATTTTAGTATAAATATAACTGTTTCTAGATATTCGGGCTGGCAGATTTATTCGGTTGATGAAAATTATGATTATACGCTAATGCTTACATGGCTACCTGTAGCACAAGAGTGGAATGCTAGTCTTAGTTGGCATGAGACTTTTTGGTAATATGACTTGTATTATAACTTCTTTAATGAAGGAACTTAAGAGATTATATTCAATTTGAAGTTTTAAAATTCTCTTTATTTACATTGTATCGAATAAAGAATTAGGAGGTTTAATTTCAAGTATCCTATTCATTGTTTGGTATATTTAATGGAATGATTGTTTTGGTCGTTGGTTAAACTGATTATTATGAAGGATTTAATAAATAAATATAAGAAAATCTGCTGCTTTGCCCTGATTTCATTGACCGTCCACTCCCTGTCTGCACAGACAATAGTATCATTCGATACTATTGCCCATTGTATGACAGAACAGTTTCGTATCTATCCCAAGGAAAAATTGCATATTCACATCGACCGTTCGTGCTACCTTCCCGGAGACACTTTGTGGTTCAAAGCCTACATGGTCAATGCGTCTTCTCATATTCCTATTCGGCTAAGCCGATATGTATATGTCGAACTGGTCAATCCGGAGAATGAAACAGTGGGTAGGGCAAAAGTTAGACCGGATGATATGAATCAATTTCATGGATATATCTCCCTCCCCGAAGGTCTGCCAGGTGGAAAGTATGCTCTTCTTGCTTATACCCGCTATATGCTTTCGGAAAAGAATCAGCTGGTATTTAAAAGGGAAGTCTGCATCGCGATGGCAAGTAATTGGGAGACTACGCACTTGAAAGCTTGCAGCAAAACATCATCACATGAAGAAAATACAGAATTGCAACTTCAACTTTGGAATAACAGGCAGGAGCAAATCCCGTTGAAAAAAGTGAAAGCTGTTTGCGATAAGGGAAAAGCAGTCTCTGTCAAACTGGATAAAGAAAAAAAAATAGAGCTGAGCATTCGCAATAAAAAAGTAACTCCCGACGCATGTGTGCGGCTGGATATGACCGATGTCCGAAACAATACTTTTCGACAATATGCCGCTATCAGTACGGGGATGGAGGATTATGATGTCACTTTTTACCCGGAGGGGGGACACTTGTTGGCAGATACGCCTTGTCGGACTGCTTATAAAGTGCTGGATGTTAGTGGCAATAGCATAGATGCCACCTTACAATTGATAGATGAACAGGGGAATGTGATGGCAGAGAGTAAAACTCTGTATGCCGGAATGGGTGCATTTACCTTTACTCCCAAAAGTGGAAAAAAGTATAGCGTGCAAGTGCTTAATAAACAGGGTATAAGAAAAATCTTTGAACTGCCACAAGTGCAGGAATCAGCATACGGAATCGTTGTGCAGAGTCGAAAAAAAGATATACAGATATCCATAAATTCCGCTTTACATTCACCTCACGAGAAACTTCTATTGCTGGCGCATGTACGTGGAAAAATGATTTGTGCGCGATGGTTACTGTCCGATAAAGGCGACATAATCACTATTGCAAAAGATCAGTATCCGTCCGGAATCGTTCAATGTCTGTTGTTGGATAAGAATTATAATGTATTAAGTGAAAGGCTGGGTTTTATTCCTTACCGGAAGACCATTGTGTGTAAAATGGAGAATGATAAAAACAGTTATGGAAAAAGAACACCGGTTCGCACGAGCCTGTTGCTTACGGATATGAATGGCAATCCTGTAAAGGGTAACCTTTCTGTTGCAATCACAGACAAGTCCATGGCAGTTGCGGATACCACACATTCTATTTTGTCTACTTTGCTGCTTTCATCCGAATTGAAGGGGAGAATTGAAACTCCGTCTTTTTATTTGCAAACGGATAATCCCGAGGCTGAAAAGGCACTGGACTTGCTTCTTATGATACACGGATGGAAGAGATACCGATTGCCGGAGATTATAAAAGGAAACTTTGAAAGACCTGTAATGGAGCCGGAGAAGTTTACCTCCTTATCAGGAAGGCTGAAAAATGAGAAAGGAGAAGGTAAAAGCTGTTATGATGTGTACGTGAGGAATTTGGAGTTCGGTCTTAATAGGGTAATAAAACTTGGTCAAGATGGAGCGTTTCGAGTGGATAGTGTTGAGTTTGCGGAAGGCGTTCCTATTGGGATGATAGGCAAGCGGTTCATACGGAAAGGTGAAAATTATGGGCGTAATAAGGCAGAAATAATTCTCGATAAGGACCAACTGTATATTCTGTCAGACAAAACAGTGCCACAGCCGTTTCTGTCAGAAATATCCGGTGGAATTCAGCGGGATATGGTGTATCCGGTTGGTATGAGTGATTATTTATTAAATCAGGTGACGGTTAAATCCAAATTACTGAATAAGAGATTGACCTTAAGGGAGATAGCAAAGTTTAAATTTAAGAATATGTGGGAATTGGTTGACTATATGGGAGTTAAATTCAAATATCCATATTATACCTCAACAATGAAAGGATCTTGTAAAGCTTCTGTGAAGATAATGAATGCTTGGGCATGTTTTTATAAAGATATGCCTCTTGTGTTAATGATAAATGGTAACATGCATTCCAATGCTGGAATTCTTAATTATTTGTCATTGAGTGATATTCAAGTTATTTCTTTAAATAGTATTGATAGAAAAAAAATCCTAAAGCCTTATTTGTATTTATGGGAATATGAGCAGCATACTTCTGTTGCCATTCTTGAATTAGTACTTTATCCAGGCGTAATATTGGATCCTTTATTACATTTATGTTCTATTGAACAACGATTTAAGGGCTATGGCAAGCTTGATGATATTCAAACGGATGTTTATCCCTCTGGAGGATACCAAGAACCAGTAGCTTTCTATTCTCCCAAATATGATAAAGGCAATAAGGATAATGCGTTGATACCGGATTTTCGTTCTACACTTTATTGGAATCCTAGCTTACAAACAGATTCATCAGGAGAATGTGATTTTTTATTTTATTCAGCAGATAAGGCTACCACATATAAAGTGGTAATTGAGGGCTTGACAGAGGAAGGAGAAATGGTGTACGAAACAAGAGAATTTGAGATAAAATGAAATAATAAATTTAAAGTTGAAAATAAAATGTGATGATAATACTTTAACAAAATGACTGGAAGGAGACTGCTGCCTAAGATTGGTATGAGATATAAGGTTCTCTATATACTGGCATTTCTTTTATGTGCCAATTCTCTATTCTTGCAGATAGAGAGTCCGATTATTACTATAGGGGATAAATGGTATGCTTCCATTATCCTTTTATTACTATTTCTAATAGCAAACAGTACTTTTAGTATGTCCTCTTTTTCATGGAGTCTGAATAAGTTACTGCCATCTTTCTATATCATTGTTCTTCTATCTGATGTTGTTTTAGCGATGCATGGGATATTGCAATATACTCATATTATTCCATTTCATTCTTATTTAGGTCTTAGTGGCAGTTTCGATAATCCTGCCGGATATGCCGCTTCCCTTTGTGCTGGATTTCCTGCAGTGTTTTATATTTATATGCATTATTGTTCAAAACTAATAAGGGGGAGTGTTATTCTTGCCGGGCTATGTGTTATAATAGTTGTTGTATTGTCCGGTTCACGAACAGGGATATTAAGTATTGCGGTAATGTGTATTGTTTGTTTTTTACAGAAAACAGAAATAGGTTCTCGAAAGAAATATTTGTTGTTACTTTTATTACTATTTCCGGTATTTGTAACTTTGCTGTATTTCTTTAAAAAAGACTCGGCAGACGGTCGTCTGCTCATTTGGAAATGTTCCGCGCTAATGATAAAAGACAACCCGGTTACAGGATATGGAAGTGGAGGCTTTTTGGCTAATTATATGAATTATCAGGCTGAATATTTTGCGCGAGATACTGATAGTAAATATGCGATGTTAGCAGGTGATGTTAAACATCCATTTAATGAATATATATTGTTGGTTGTAAATTATGGTCTAATAGGTTTTCTTCTTTTTCTTACTTTTGTTTATTTTTTGTGGAAATGTTATCGACGTAATTCTTGTCTCGAAACTAATATTGCAACCGTTTGCTTGATAGGCATTGCTGTTTTTGCTTGCTTTTCTTATCCGCTATCTTATCCTTTTGTATGGGTGATGATGATATACAGTATATATGTTATTATTTTTCACGCCGGATATATAGCTAAATATCCTCAATGGCTTCGGAGAAGTATGTGTCTGTTGATAATCGGTTTGTCATTGGCGACTTTCATTTATATAACCCGACATATACTCTATACCACAGCATGGAACCGCACGGCTAAATTTTCATTAATAAAGCAAACAGATATGACTTTTGCTCGTTATAATGAGTTGTTGCCTAAATTAGGAGACAATTATTTGTTTCTCTATAATTATGCTGCTGAACTTAATTATGGAAAATATTACAATCAAAGTCAAGAGATGGCAGAGCAATGTAGTGAACTTTGGGCTGATTATAATTTACAATTGCTGATGGCTGATAATTGTATAAATACGACTCAATATGATAACGCTGAAAAGCATTTGAAGTTAGCTTCTTTGATGTGCCCGGCTCGATTTGTCCCATTGTATGAATTAATGAAGTTGTATCAGTTGAAGGGGGAAGAAAAGAAAACAATTCAAATTGCAGAAATTATTTTGAAGAAAAAGGTGAAAGTACCATCTTCTAAAGTAGAATGGATAAAAGAGAAAGCAAAAAACTCTGTAAAGTCCGTCATCCATTAGTTTGACTAACATTCATAATGTCTCTAGTTTTTTTAGTAATTGTCTTTTCCATCAATGAGTTCATCATTTTCAAGTCCTTTGATGAATGCTTTTTCTCCTTCTCTACTTAGGTCGATTGTTTTACCCAATGTAGGGTTAAATTCTTTCCAAGTTTGCTCCCAGCAGTTCGAAGAGACAATTAATAATATCCAGAATAGTGCTCTCATAGATGATTTTTTAGTGTTTACTACATACAAATGCAGTAATTTAAAATCTCTTTTACTACTTTTTCGTACTTTTGTGGGCTTAACATAAGAATGAAATTATGATTCAGATAGAAGATGTAGTAGTGAGCTTCGATGTCCTTCGGGAAAAGTTCCTTTGTAATTTGGACGCCTGTAAGGGCGAATGTTGCATTGAAGGGGATGCAGGGGCGCCTGTAGAGTTGGATGAAGTGGAAAAGCTGGAAGAGGTTCTGCCGATAATATGGGAAGAGCTGTCGCCGGAAGCACGTGCTGTCATTGAGAAGCAAGGAGTGGTATACACGGATCAGGAAGGTGATCTGGTGACTTCTATTGTTAATAATAAGGATTGCGTCTTTACTTGCTATGACGAGAAAGGATGTTGTTACTGTGCCATCGAAAAGGCTTATCGGGATGGCAAGACGGACTTTTACAAACCGGTATCATGCCATCTCTATCCCATCCGGATTGGAGATTACGGACCTTATAAGGCGGTGAACTATCATCGTTGGGATGTGTGTAAGGCGGCTGTGTTGCTGGGGAAAAAAGAAAATGTGGCTGTCTACCAATTCTTGAAAGAACCTCTGATCCGTAAATTCGGCGAGAAGTGGTACCAGGAACTGGAAGTCGCAGTGAAGGAATTAAAGGCGCATGATATGATCTGATATTTCTTTCATTTCCTCGACTCTTTGTGTTTGGATCGTATCAGAAGAAATAATAGGCAGATCATAGCTACGATAATGCAAGCCGGAGTAATCCATGCCTCCGGATGGATAATAATCAGGAACAGGCAAGTGACAATCACACAGGATGCCAGAATTCTGAGATAGAGCCTGATCTTGGCAAATACAGGATTTGGGGTAGTCGTTTTCATAAGTGTCCTCCTTCATTTTCGGCAAGATAGTGATTTTGACCGGAAAAAGATTTAACTGTTAGGTTTTATTAAGACATAGAAAAGCGCCGACACGGAGGATTTTCCTTCGCTTGCCGACGCTTCTTCGTTGTAAGATGTGAGGTTGGTTTATAAAAACGTAATATTAAAATTATGTATCGATATTCGCATATGTTGCATTCTCTTCGATAAACTCGCGGCGCGGACCTACGTCTTCACCCATTAGCATGGAGAAGATGTAATCGGCTTCGGCGGCATTATCGATGTTTACTTGCTTCAGCATACGGTTGTCGGGGTCCATTGTTGTTTCCCACAACTGCTGGGCGTTCATTTCACCCAAACCTTTGTAGCGCTGTGTATGAACCGCATTTTCCAGACCGCCGCCATAGGTATCGATAAACTTCTGGCGTTGCGCGTCTGTCCAGCAATACTCTTCTACTTTACCCTTTTTGCAGAGGTAGAGCGGGGGAGTAGCGATGTATAGATAACCGTTCTGAATAATCTGCGGCATATAACGGAAGAAGAATGTCATGATCAGTGTGTCGATGTGAGAACCATCGACGTCGGCATCGGTCATGATGATAATCTTGTGATAGCGCAGCTTTTCGATGTTAGCCTCTTTGCTGTCGTCTTCTGTTCCGATAGTGACACCCAGTGCCGTATATATATTGCGGATTTCATCGCTTTCCAGTGCTTTGTGATACATCGCTTTTTCGACGTTCAGAATCTTACCGCGTAGCGGAAGGATGGCCTGGAACATACGGTTACGTCCTTGCTTGGCAGTACCACCTGCCGAGTCTCCCTCGACGAGGAACAATTCGCATTTTGAGGGGTCTTTATCCGAACAGTCGGCCAGTTTACCCGGCAGACCGCCTCCGGACATCGGAGACTTGCGTTGTACCATTTCACGGGCTTTTCTTGCTGCGTGGCGTGCTGTGGCAGCAAGGATTACCTTGTCTACAATCGTTTTTGCCTCCTTTGGATGTTCTTCCAGGTAGTAAGCCAAAACTTCACCGACAGCCTGGTCTACGGCACCCATTACTTCGTTGTTACCCAACTTTGTTTTGGTCTGTCCTTCGAACTGTGGTTCGGCAACTTTAACGGAAATAACGGCAGTCAGACCTTCGCGGAAGTCGTCTCCCGATATTTCAACTTTCACCTTTTCCAGCATCTTGCTGTCTTCGGCGTATTTCTTCAGCGTACGGGTCAGTGCACGGCGGAAACCGGCAAGATGCGTACCTCCTTCGATTGTATTGATATTATTGACATAGGAATGTACATTTTCGGAGAATCCTGTATTGTACATAATGGCTATTTCAATAGGTATTCCCTGCTTCTCAGAGTTCAGATAGATAACGTCGTTGATCAAGTGTTCACGTGAAGACTCGATGAAGCGTACAAACTCTCTCAGCCCTTCTTCGGAATAGAATACTTCACTCTTGAAGCTACCGTCTTCTTCATTCACTACCCGACGGTCGGTCAGTGAAATGCGGAGACCTGCATTCAGGTATGCCAGCTCACGCAGACGTGAAGCCAGTATTTTATAATCATACACCGTTTCGGTAAAGATTGTATCATCCGGCCAGAATTGTTGGCGGGTTCCTGTAATATCCGATACACCCACTTCTTTCACAGAATAAAGCGGCTTACCAATTTCATATTCCTGCTGATAGATTTTACCATTGCGGAATACCTGTGTAGTCATGTGTGTTGACAGTGCATTTACGCAAGACATACCTACACCGTGCAAACCTCCGGAAACTTTATACGACCCTTTGTCGAACTTACCTCCGGCGTGCAGAACGGTCATCGCTACTTCCAGTGCCGACTTCTTTTCTTTTTCATGATAGTCGACCGGAATACCACGTCCGTTGTCCTGTACGGTGATTGAATTATCTTCGTTGATTGTCACTTCGATGTGGTCGCAATACCCGGCCAGTGCCTCGTCAATGGAGTTATCAACGATTTCGTATACCAAGTGGTGAAGTCCCTTTATGCTGATGTCACCGATGTACATCGCAGGGCGTTTTCTCACTGCTTCAAGACCTTCCAATACCTGGATGCTATCCGCAGAATAAGACCCGTTATTGGGAGTGATTTGTTCTTCGCTCATAATTGCCTTTCTAAGTTATAATAACAGAGCAAATATAGTGAAAATTGTCGAGTTGGCGAAGTTTCGGAGGCGAAAAATGCAGAATAAAAGCGGAATTAGTGAATGGGAAAGTAATCTGATATTCAATGGTTTATAAACACAAAAGGCCGAACTTAAAAGTTCAGCCTAAATGCTATATAGAATTGTTATTTTTCTATTATTAAGCGAGCTTGTTGATGTAAAGAGCCAGCTTAGATTTCAGATTGTTAGCTTTGTTTTTGTGAATAACATTTGTTTTAGCTAACTTGTCCAACATCTTGGTGATGCCAGGATACATTGCAACAGCTTCTTTTTTGTCAGTAGTTGCACGAAGTTTTCTAACAGCATTTCTCATGGTCTTACCATAATATCTGTTATGAAGTCTTCTTGTCTCTTCTTGTCTGATTCTCTTCAGTGATGATTTGTGATTTGCCATTTCGACTAATCTATTTTTTTAGTTCTTTATTCTTTTTACTTGTAGCCCGTGGGGGAATCGAACCCCCCTTTCAAGAATGAAAATCTTGCGTCCTAACCGATAGACGAACGGGCCATCCTGTTGTTGCATTTCTGCTTTTTGCTCTCTCGAATCAGTGTTTGTTTCTCGATTGCGGATGCAAAGGTAGGAACTTTTTTGAAACTGACAAACAATTCATGAAAAAAATATGTAGTTTTTTCTCTTTTTTTCTGTATGGTGACTCTATAGTGCTTGATTTTCAATAAAATATGAGATTGCGATTTTTCGAAAAAAATATCTTCGTCTATAAGACTATGAATAATGTGCTATATTTACACCTTATTATATATAAAGGTTAAGGAGTATAGTTGTGAATTATGAGAAAAGTAAAGTGTTTATAGATATAGCCAGGTGTATTATTTGCACCTTCTGCTTCATGTATAAATCAGAATTGCATTTTTGTATACATGTGCCGTCGAGTAACGACCCTCTTCTTGTAGATTCCGGATGTATGCTTTTGCGCATCCGGTAAAGCTGTTTTTATTACTTTTTCTTTTCATACTCTTGTCTATATTTACTTGTTCTTCAGGGAGTATAACAAAAATAGCAATCTTTTTTGTTGTTAACGCCTCTAAAAAGCTCCCGATTGCCAAACATTTTTTTGTAGTTTTGTTCCGGAATGATAAAAAGAGGAGTGCATTATGCTGCAAAAGACGAAAGGAATAGTTCTACATACGCTTAAATATAATGATACTTCTATCATTGTAGATATGTACACGGAGTTATCCGGGCGGACTTCTTTTCTCGTTCCTGTACCCCGTTCGCGGAAGGCGGCAGTCAAGTCAGTGCTCTTCCAGCCTTTGTCTTTCATTGAGTTTGAGGCGGATTTCCGTCCGAATGCTACTCTCTATCGGGTAAAAGAGGCGAAGTCTTTTTATCCTTTTACCTCCATTCCTTATGACCCGTACAAGTCTTCAATGGCACTTTTTCTGGCAGAGTTTCTGTATCGTGCTATCCGTGAAGAGGCTGAAAACCGTCCGTTGTTCGCTTATTTGCAGCATTCTGTCATTTGGCTGGACGAATGTCGCGAAGGGTTTGCCAATTTCCATCTGGTTTTTCTGATGCGTCTTTCCCGTTTTTTGGGGTTGTATCCGAATCTGGAAGATTATCACACCGGTGATTACTTTGATTTGCTGAATGCCTGTTTCACTTCTACTCGTCCACAGTTGCATTCTTCTTATATTAATCCCGAAGAGGCTGGACGTCTTCGCCAGCTGATGCGCATGAATTATGAGACGATGCATCTATTTGGCATGAGCCGTGCGGAACGCACTCGCTGCCTGACGATTATGAATGATTATTATCGTTTGCATCTGCCGGATTTTCCTGCATTAAAGTCGCTGGATGTGCTGAAAGAATTGTTTGATTAGCAGTTTATACTTCTTCCACTCTCACCAGTTTCCAGCCTTGGAATACTAATGCGATACTCTTTAATTCTGTAGTCCCTTTGTCTTGATGAATCCATTCGCTTGCTGCATACTGTTTCAGTTGTATTTTGGCATTGGACAGCAATTTTTCTATCTCGGTGTCAGAAGCATCCCGTTTTGCATATTTCACTTCGATACAGTAGCTGTATACCATGTCGGGAAGTTGCAGCAGGCGAGGTTGCAGAAAGATATCCGCATATCCTTTGTTGCTTTCATATTCGGGACGGGCAATATAATAATGTGTCAATCCGAGGTAAGCCAAAATAAAGGTTTTTACATAAGCTTCACCTTCTATGAAGTCGCGAACACTGCTTTGGGCATTCAAGCGGTCGGCAATGTATGTGAAGCAATTTTCCCATTCTCCTTTGTATGCCATTCGTTTCATTCGGTCCACCAGCTTATCTGTCTCCAGATATAGGTCGGCGGAATCTTTGTAGATGTCTGCCATGTAACCGTAAAGTTGTTCGCGCACTGCCCAGTTGGGGACGCTCAGTATGGGCTCACCCATTTCCATTCCGCTGATGGTTAGCATGCCGTAATAGTAGAGTAGGCTTTTAAAGTTCCTTGTTTTAACGATGTCCTCGGCTGGAAAACTATCGATGATAATTCCGGTAGTAGAGCCTTTCTCAACAATTTCTTGTACGACGCTCGCATTCTCACCAAAAGTTTTGTCTACGTGGATGAGGTGGCGCAGCTTGTTGTAGTCGGTGCGGATATTAGCATCGAGCATGTTGTTGGGAATACGTTTATTCAGTAGGTAGCGATTCATGAAGTAAAGCACCATGTCTGAGTTGTACATAGGCGGTTCGTCCAGTGAGTCTATGGAGAAGCAATAATTATCGTACCATGGTTTCATGATATCTATCAGTTCGTCCGTAGAATGGGGAAGTTCTATGCAACTCTTGTAGTAATCTATCAAGGCGCGTACTTCGTATTCGTTGAAACCTATCATGTTGTTGAATGCGGAGTTACTGCTATAATTATCCGCAATGTTGAATCCGCTGGTAAGGTCGTCTATTGTTACTGGGCTTACGCCTGTAAGGAAGATGCGCTCGATCACTGAACTTGAATAGTCTTTTACCACTTTAAGGAAACTACGGAAGAATCCGCTGCCATGAGTGATGCTGCGATAACGTTCATTACCATAATCTACCAGAATATTGTTGGCAAAGTTATCGTACTCATCAAGGATAAGATATATCTTTTGTCCCTTGTTTTGGGCGCTTTGGCACAGTGATCCCAATAAGGCATCTCCTGTTTTTAATTCATGTAGCTTTTCAACGGCTTCTTTCCCTAACAGATGAGCGTTTCGTTCTGCAAATCCATCCATTACGATTTTGCAATAGGTGTTGAATGTTTCTTCCAAACGATCCATATTGGCGGCTACACTACTGAAATTGAGTGTAAGCACCAGATATTTGTTGCGATCAGGCGTAGGATGCTTGCCTATATAAAGATTACCAAAGATTTTTTCGAATTTATCTTTTTGGTTGATGTCGTAGTATAAACCGAGCATGTTTAGGAAAAGACTTTTTCCGAAACGGCGAGGGCGAACAAAGAAAAAGAAGGAGGTCACTTTTTCTACTTTGGCGATATATTGTGTTTTGTCTACATAGTAATAGTTTTCAAGAATTATTCTCTCGAAGTCCGTCATCCCATAAGGTATTTTCTTTATTACTGCATCCATAATTGCTCCTTCTTTAATGTTGAGAGCAAAAATAGTTTATTTTCCTTTATGTGGCAACTAAAACAGGGTAGATAATAACTCTCTTCTAAAAATATGTATTACTTTTGTCGTCAACAAAATAACTAGATAACGACCGACATGAAAACAATCGTAAACTTAACAGCATATATTCTTATTCTATTAGGACTTTATAGTTGTAACGATGATGTATTCGTCGACGACTTCCGGACTTCCGATACCGAATTTACTTTGGACGGGAATGGTGATGAGGTAACTATTCGTTTTGCATCCTCCAATTGGGATTTGGTTTGGATGTATACTTACGATAGTGACTTTACCCATCAATATGAAGTTTATGATGCCGACGACAATCTGATAATGAGAAACCAGGATGCCTACCTGAAAGGATTAGGTAAGATTGTATGCAATGAAAAGCTGACCGATTTCATTATTCAACGCAGTAACCCCAAAGAGCTAAAGATAACAGTGGGCGAAAACGTCCGCAACGACTACTTTAGATTCATGCTTGTAGTGAGCAATGAGTATGAATCACAAGAAATATATGTTCAAATTACTCCGTCGGACAAATATGTGTTCGACCATATTTCTTATTCTTTAAATGCGTATTATAGTGAAAGAAAAATAGAGGAAGAAGTGAATATTGTACGATCTAATTTTGAGAATACTCCCTCTCCATTGCACTTGATAGTACAAGGGATTCGCCATAAAGTAACGTTCAGAAGCGATACGTCCGAGGCTTTCCAACTACTGGGAGATGGTAATCTGACAGTAGAGATACCAAGCATAGAGAATGGGTCTTTGGTGATGAACGGGGTACAGGCGCAATATACTTCTATGGAGCAAGAATTTCCTTTTCCCGATATATATAGAGATATTTTTATCCCGGCTAATACCACGCAGCACATCACCTTAATGCAAGAGTATGAATGGTTTGAAACGGAATATACCCTTTATGCCATTCATCCTAAGACCAAGAAGCAACGAGTCATAACTGGTATGTTTCAAAGCACCATACCTACGGATAACTACGTTAAACAAGAGAATATCAAATGAGTAGAAATATGAATACCAGACGGTCTCTGTATATAATCTGCTTGCTGCTGCTCTCAGCAGTCGGCTGCAAATTGGATGCTCAGACAGTAGTGAAACCTGTCCGACAAGCGAATGACAGCACCAACCATGCCCTCATCCATCAGATCGGTTTTGACGTTCGTCCGGGCTATGTAGCTCCGACAAACAGTTTCCTCGAAGGCGATAATGCACAACGGCAGAAAATTGATCGGTCACTTTCCCTGCACTTGAAGTATGCTTTCCAGTTCAGCAAAGATTCTTATTTGGGGAGGTTGTATCCTCATGCTTATCAGGGCATCGGTGTTTCGCATAATACATTTTATAATTCCGCTGAACTGGGAAATCCAGTGGCGGTATATGCTTTTCAAGGGGCGCCTATTGTACGACTTTCATCCAGTTTGTCGTTGGATTATGAGTGGAATTTCGGTGCTTCTTTCGGTTGGAAACAATATGATGAACATAGCAATTGGTACAATGACGCTATCGGTTCTAAAATCAATGCGTATATCAATTTGGGCTTTGTCTTGAACTGGCAGTTTTATCCACAGTGGAAACTAGCAGCAGGGGTAGACTTCACTCATTTCTCCAATGGAAATACGCGTTATCCCAATGGAGGTCTCAATACTATCGGAGGGAGAGTCGGCATTGTACGTACCTTTAATGCCGAAGATAAGGCGTCCGGAGCAATTGCTCCCAAACGTCTTTACATAAAGCCACACGTCAGCTATGACTTGTTGGTATACGGTGCCACTCGCAAAAGAGGATTCGTTAAAGAAGGTATCCCCACTTTGGTTCCCGGTTCGTTCGGTATTGTAGGTCTCAATTTTGCCCCGATGTATAATTTCAATAACTATTTCCGGGCAGGACTTTCTGTGGATGCGCAATTTGACGAGAGTGCTAATATTAAGGACTATAAGCTAGTAGGAACTTATGGGGACGATATAAAGTTTCATCGTCCTCCATTCCGCGAACAATTTGCGGTGGGGTTGTCTCTTCGGGCAGAACTGGTGATGCCTATTTTCTCCATCAATGCCGGTATCGGACGAAATATGATATATAGTGGCGATGATACGGAAGGTTTCTATCAAATTTTGGCTCTTAAAACTTATGTCACCCGCCATTTATTTCTGCATGTGGGATATCAGTTGAGTAAGTTTAAAGACCCCAACAATTTAATGTTGGGGATTGGATATAGATTTCATGATAAGCGGTGAAACAGTGGTCTCCGTTTGTCTCTTGATTACTCTTTCTGTTGATAAATTTATTTTCTTAATTGGATGTTGAAATTATATTTGAAGGAACATAATATGTATCCTGATATTTGTTGGGCGCGATATTCATAGAAGCTGTCTGCTGTTACATTTCGGATATAGTGTTTCTTTTGTTTTAATATATCAGCCCAATAGAATGATAGTTCTGCCGATTTGTTTTCTAAGAATAGCCATGTAATGCCTAAATTCCATAGCAACTCAGTTTTATTATTTTTATCAATGGCTGTACCATTGCGATATGTATAACTTATATTATTGGAAATCTGAAGATCTTTGGGTAGATTAACAAATCCATTTACTATTATCTTATAATCTCTTGAATAGACTTTACTGTTTTGTAATGAATTTTGGGATTGACTGAAATAATGCTCACCTGTTAACTCCATATTCCCCCATTGCGGACGATAAGCCAAACGAAGTTTACTTGATATATTAATATCATGTGTTTGGCTATGGTTAGATTCAATATTGTCAGAACTGGTAATCAATGAAACCTGGTTTCTGTATATCGCGTTTTCATTAAGGTTTAAACTGAAATCGCCAAAGGTTTTGTTCCATTGCAAATAAATATTGCTATTCCAGTTTCCGTTAATGTTTATTGGATAGGATTCTCGTTTTCCTGTCGTAGCATCAAATGTGTTTTTTTGTGCGATATCGTTTGTAATACTTTGGTAACTGATGGAAGAATAAATACCTGAAGTTGTACTCATACTTAAGCCGATGGAGTGGGTAAAAGATTGCTTTAAGTTGGGATTACCTTTTATAACGTTGAGTGGATTACTTGTGTTTAAGACAGGTAAAAGAATTGTCAAGGGAGGCTGATTTGTCATTCCGTTATAATTAAATGATATACTGAATTTATTTTTATTCCATGTTGTTGATATTGAAGATAGAAAGTCTGATGAATGAATAATCGTATCGGTACTTACTACCCCTGTCTTTTGATGTATGTTTCGTAGTAATGGTGAATATGTTATGTTCGCATTTATATTCCACTGCTGTGAGTTGTAAAATAGTTGGAGACCTATATTGTGAATATAAGTTTTGCTTTTGCTATTATTACTCAAACTGTCTATATAATTTTGTCTGTAATCCAAAGGAACCTGATTAATTGCTGTTGCAGAGGATTCTCGGTTTGATAAATCAAACGTATTTCGTTTAGAATCTTCTTTTTTGACGTCAATTCCATATGAATATGTCAATATAAAATCTTCCTTTATAGAATGTGTTAAAGATAAAGAAGTATTCAATGTCTTATTACTTAATGGAGATTCAATGTATTGGCTTTTATTTGAAGGGGATTCCATATCGGTATTCACTGTTGTTTGGTAATAATGTATATTTGAATTAGTAAAATCCTCGTTTCTGCTTTTTTTAGGATTATGCAGCATATTAAAGTTTAGCCTTAAATGTTTGCTTATATCACGGTAAATGAAGATTTGCCAGTTGTAACTTTGGTTCTTATTTCTTGATAGCAAATCATATATGCTGGAGTTTATCTTATATTTTTCTGGAATCTTACTATAATCTTCGTTGGTGGAGTTTATGGGGTGGTTTAGGGTAACTGTGTTATTATTAGCAATAGTATTAAAATAGTCTTTGTTGTATGTGATATCAAATAAGAAATATGTCTTTTTATCAGGTTCCCATTCTATACCCAAGGATGAATATAATGAGTTGTTTTTATTCACATTTTCTATTTCTCCTAATGAGTAAAGGTTCTCACTTGGCAAATACTGCTCTGTGTAGTTCTTGGATTGTTCTCCACTTTTGTTGTAGTTATAATTAATATTGCCAGATATATTAAGTTTGTCACTAAATTTGTGTCGTACATTCATACCTAATGAGTGCGAAATATTATTTTTATAGAGAGAGTTTAAATCTTTATTTGTAGTTTGTAACAATAGAGATAAGTTATCTCCATTTTCTTTAAAATAATTGGCTTGACCTTCAAAGTCCTTCTTTCTATGGGTGCCATAGCCGGCTTTGATTGAACTTAATAAAGAGTTATTGAATTCATCCTTTGTCTGTAAGTCTAAGATATAATATTCTTCGTTCGTGCGCCTAAATGTTTTGTTGTCTTGCTTATTGTATATTCTTATTTTACTTATAAACTTTGCGGGTAAGTTATTTAAAGCCATTTGCGTGTCTTTATTGAAAAAAGTCTCACCATTTACATTTATTTCCTGAATGATTTTTCCATTATATGATAGTTTCCCATTCTCTGCATCATATAATATACCAGGTATTTTTTTAACGAGTTCTTGCAGATAGGCATTTTGTGGAAGCATATATACTGCTGTATTAATAATCGTAGTATCTTTTTTATGCTGCATTTCCGCTTGCTTAGCTGATATGGTTATTTCGCTTAATGATGTAATTGTATCCGCCAGAATGATGTCACCCAATTGTATGGGGGATGTTTTTTTTAGTTCATAATACTGTGTACGCATGCCAGTATATGATACCTTTAATAGATACCCAGTATTTTCTTTAATTGGATATTCAATCCTGAAATCTCCATTTTTATTGGTAGTATTACCCTTAACAAATGCAGAATCTGGTAAGTTTAATATAACTATTGAAGCGTATGGCAGAACTATCTTATGTACGTTATTCTCAATTGCATAGACATGCCCAGAAACAATGCGTGTATTGTTTTGTTGAGCATATACTGATATCGTCATGCAGCATATAAAATACAAAGTTAGTTTAGCGGTGCGGGTTTGCATTTATTCGTATATTCTTTGATGCAATATTACAATAAAAAAAGTGTAATTCAATAAGGGAGCGATAGAAAAGCTACCGCTCCCTCCAGCTCCACAAATAAGATTGATAATCAGATTGTTACAGGATTTACACCCCGAAATACACCCTAAAATAAAAAGTGATAGTCTGATTATCATTCTTTATATCAAGCACTACCTACAAGTCTTAAATAATTTAACTATTATGATGCCTTGTGGTATTCTATTATATTTTTTGCTGTTTTGTTTGTTCTTATCAAATAAATACGTAACTTTGAAATATCATTTTGGGCTTGACTGGAATTGACAGCGAGTTGGAATGGTATGTAAGCATGCAGTGGGTCGGTAATTTCCACTTAAATCTCAGTTATCAAAATTTTATCTGGCAACGAAAATTATGCTCTCGCTGCTTAATCGAAGTATAGTAGATTAGCTTTATTTCTGCCAAAGTGGTGGAAACGAGATGTCGCTCAAAAGCTCTTGCTCCGAAGCGTTTGATAAAGCGGCACAGCAAAATCGGGGATAGTTTGAGTTCTTCTCCATAGCTCTTACGAAATATTAGGAGATAAGGCATAGGTTGGTGGCTTTGGTCTTGCTTATGCTCGAAAACCGAAGGCAAAGATAAGCATGTAGAAAGCATATGGTTTCCTCGTTTGGACGGGAGTTCGATTCTCCCCAGGTCCACTTTTGATGAGCGGTAAGTATATCATGAAAACTAATGGTGTTTTCTGTATTGCTTGTTGTTTTGTACCTTGAGTTTTTGTGAATACCCCGATTTTGTTACTCCATTCCATCCCCTTTGAAATTTTAAAGTATTAAATAATCTAATCCTTTCTGTAAGCGATTTAAGTTGTTTTTCTAAAATTGTTATTTAAAAATATATTAACATGGATGATTAGTTGCTTATAAATAGTGACAGTCTTCCTGTTTTGTAATAACCTTAAAAATCAGATCTCTTATGGAAAAGAAAATTTTGTATTTACTTACATGCGTTGGGCTATGTTGGTCTTCTTGTACTAATGAGGTTGATGAATTTATAGGTAATGTTGAACCAAGCACCCGTTCAGTTTCAACTGCCTTAAACGCTAATTTGGCATCGTTATTTACAGGAGGAGCTCCGACATTAACTTCTGCTGAAATTAAAGAAGTTAATGATGCTTATGCAAAAATGACCAGTATAAATTGCTATAGAAATATAGATGAAGCAGTACGCAATAAGACTTCTTATGCTGGAACTATCTTTTTGGATGACACATATGCGTCGGCATATTTTAGAAAAGGAAGTTTAGCTTTTCCTCCTTATGGTATCTTAGCCAGCAGCATGGAACATGAGTTTATTCACATGTATCAAAGAGATGTTCAGGGTAAAAAAGTAGATACTGATAAGGAAAAAAGAGATACAGGTATGATGGAATTTGAATTAGCCTTTTATCAAGGTATTATTAGATATATTCATGCTGGGTATTCTTGGACTTTTAAAGGTGAAGATGGTGACCCTTCATATCAATCGTTATGGACTTCGGGCTTGACTGACCCTTCTTTAATACCTCAATATGAAAGAGAATTTCAAACGTATGTTGCTTCTATATGTGCAAATGGGAAGCCTACATCTATAGATATTAATGAATTCGTAAAGTGGAGCAATATTTTTGGAGAATATAGTAGAGGATATAGTGGAAAAGGATATAAGTTTGGCAATTACGACTATGGTACATCATGCATTAATTCATTACTCAAACTTTATTAAATTTACTGTTATGAAAAAGATATTGTTTTTTTTATTTGCTTTTCTTGCATTTCAATATACTGTTGCGCAGTCAATATTTGAAAGAAAAAGTATCGGTAACAATGTGTATGTATCTACAAATACAAGTGAGAAAAAAGCTGAGTCTATCCGAAATTTCTCATTTGCAGAAGAAAGTTTATATGCACCTCCGGTAATTTTGCAAGGATCAGTTTTTTTAGATGAAATTTGTAATAAATATAAGTCTCAAGGTGTAAAAGGTTGGATGAATATTTTTTTGTATTCGGATTTAAATGGCTGTATAACTGATATTACATTAGCTTTTCCTGAAGGCTTAACAGTTACGGATGACGATGTTTCTCTTATACTTTCAACTGCCCAAAAGAAATGCAAATTACAGTTCCCGATAGAAGGTATTTATAAATATAAAGATTGGGCTATTTATGATTATGTCTTCTATTTGACGAATTAGTTATTTTTGATAAACCAATAGAACAACCTTCTTGAATTGTAGTTACCTAATTAAATAGAAGAGTCGTATCAAGCTCGTTTATGAGTAATGATACGACTCTTTTGTTTTTACCATTGTGGAATTATACTACCCAATTTCACTAAAAGAGTGAATTTCGCTATATTAGGGTTGTTTAATTTGTAAATTCCAGATAAGGTACAGCATGGATAGTAAGTTTGTTCTTGTAGCAATAATCTTTTAGTGCTTGAACCGTATATTCAATTTCGGAATCATCACCACGAAGCGGAACGAATGTAAGCGTCTCATCTCCTTTACATTCCAGCATGATGCGGTTGTCCTCTCCGTCAATTGTGATTTTCATTGGTATCAAGACTCCATTGTTTTTCACCATCCCAACAATATTGTAAAGATCCCTTGTTCTTTCCTTCAAACATAAGTCATTGTAAAAATAGAAAGTCTTCCCGGTTTGCAGGGTGATTCCTCTCGTTGTCTTAACTACATAGCCAACGGTCAATCCGCCATTTTCTTTAACGAATAAAGTGCGATAATGGTCTATGTGGTCTGTACCAAAGGATGGGTTGTCAGGATCTAGTCTGCCGTGCGCATTGAATATCACTTTTTCTTCCGACATGTTATACAAATCAGAGTTAATAAAAAGTTTATTGTCACTCACTATAACTTCTGTCTTTGAAGTTTCTTCTGTTTGTTCGGTTTCGATTGATGCTTTTTGTTTCCCACCGCATGCGGTAACTGACAAAACGGCAAATGATGCTATAGCGATAATAGTAAATGTCTTAATATTCATTGTTTCTTGGTTTTAATATTAGAAATACCTAAATGTAACTAACTTTCCTGTGATAAATGGAAACAATCTCAAGTCTTCAAAGCCTATTATGCCCGATATAAAATCTTCTCCGTCTTCATGCATTAGAAATGTCTTATTATATATCGAACAACTACTCACATAGACGTCTTTCAGCATTGATGCCTTGATATAGAAATTAAAGGGACATTGTCCCGGTTGTATTTCATAGTCCTTTGGTTTCGCAGTAACATACGCTTCTTTGATGACATTGTTTTCTATCCCTTCTCTGTTTTCTGCCTGAAACGCAATCCCTTCATCATTTAGAGACTCGCACAGAGGGGTTATCTCTGCCATGATACGCTTTCTGTGCGCTAAGCGCATTTCATTCAGCTCTTTCATTAGGAATCCGTCTTTTTTCAATCCTTCGATAAGGGCTTTGCATTGTTCTTCATTATCGCCATAGCCTGATTCTATGAGTAGTTTTTTCATTGCGTTTTCATCATTGCCCTTGTTATACATCACCCCGAATGCCAGTTTTTGAAGCGTATTGTTTATCATGTCGTACTGTTTGACTTTTTCTTCGAATACGGCATCTTCTTCATAATAATATTTCGACCATTCTTGAAGCTCTGTAAAGGGTGTAAGCCCTTGGAACTTTCTGTTAGACTTGCAAGCGGCTTCATATTCTTCTTCTGTTTGCCACGGCAGCCCATACCTTTCGCGTACGGCATCTTCAGGCGATTGTAACACTTTACTTCCATTACTACAACTGCTTACTAAAACTATTACAAATAAGCCGATAATCGAATAGCAAAACTTTTTCATATTTACTCTTTTTTATTGGGTTATTAATTGTCTATTTTTACATGAATCGGCATGTCATGATCCATATCTTCATGTTCATAATCGCTATGTCCCCCATTGTCGCCAAAAAAAGTTATCCATATCCATAGAATAAAACCGATAACAGCACCTATAATCATGGTAGAAATGCCAAAGATTTCTTTTATGCCAAATATCCAAAATATCAACCAAAAGAAAAATGAGCCAACTCCACAAAATATGAGTATAGGAAGAACATATTCCTCGAATAAAACCCATAAATATATAGCCGCATGAAATAGAAGCCAAATTCCTAAGATAACGGCAATTCCAATAAAAATAATTTCCATAATAAAAGAGAATTGGGTCTTGCAGCTTCCTTGAGTACCCTTTAGTTTAAACCACGAAGCGTGGAACTGCAAATGCCCACGTCCTAAGTTAGAGGTCCTGAGAAAACCTTGTAGTACAGATATGGTGATAGCAGCCCACGCTATAGCGTGAGAACCACTATGCTATCCTTGTACTACGTTCGAAGTTTCTCAGGTTTCTAACTTACAAGATAAGCATAACGCTTCTTCAAAATTCTAATATGTCTGGACAGAGTTACCTCCATCCGCTTGCAAAGATAGTCAATTTTATTGAAATCCAATCAAATACTATCAGATTACATTCTGAATCCTTTGGATTTTTGTTCTTTCTGCACTGAGTTACGCAGATGCTGCTGTAACTTCTCCCATTGTTCCTTGAACCATTCGCTGATTGGCTGTTGGTTTATAGTCAGCATCAATTTATTCTTATTGATCGGGCTTCGTTCAATTTTGAAAATTACATTTTTTGTTTCAAATCTCTGTCTATATTCTTCGGAATAGATTTTTCCACTACATCTGAGAGCTTCCCTTTTGTATAAAAGAGAATCAACCATCCCCTTGGTAAAACCAGTGACATAGCATAATTTTTCCATTCTCAGCATTTCTTTGAGCAATGGGAACCAGCATAATGCTTTTTCGAGAATGGTATTCAATCGTGATATTTCCTTGTCTTTAGCTTCAAGCTCTTGATTATGTATTCCCTGTATATTACGAATCTGTTTGCCGTGCTGTTCCTGCATTTGCTGCATCTTGGCTTTTAATTCATCAATGCTCTTGTCACGTTTGGCAATTTCATGACGTAAATTCTCGTTAGATTGTTCCAAATCTTTTAATTTACCGCTTCCGAAAAGAGAACCTACACTGCTGGTTATGGCTGTGGCTACATCGGTAGCTGCACTTTTGAGTTTGTCCGTACGTATCTCTGCTTTTACCTGTTTGAGTTCCTGCTCGGCGAGGCTTACCTGTTGCTCCTTGTGTCGCTTGGTTTCCTCTATACGTTGCAGTTCGGCTTTCTGTTTCTCAATGATAAAATCGTTCCGTTCCAAATGCTCTTTACCTGTAACAGCTTTTGCCTGCCCACGTTCCATCAGGAGAATATCGGAAGCAAGGGTCTGCATAGTTGCCATATCCTCGTCATTGAGCTTTCGGCTCTTCCCGGTTTCGTGGTTCATCCAGTCGAAAACGATATGGGCATGATAGTTCGGCTTGAACCATCTGTTACCGACTTGGAAGCACTCTTTGTCTTCCGCTTCCGGCTGACCGTTCAGCCAATGCCCTTCGTCTTTGTGCAGGAAAATCTGTAGCGGAGTGATGCCCCAGCGTCTTTGACACTCTTCACCGAATTTGCGTACATCAGCCAGTGTGGTGTCCGGTCTGATAAGCAATACTCCTTCACGGATGGGTGAACATCCCGCCACCTTGATAATCTTTCCATTCTTTCCCTTGCGTTCCCTTTCCTTTTCCTGCATGGCACGTCCGGTCTTTTCCTTGACCATCCGCTTGATATTGTCATAGTGCGTCCGCAGTTCGGGAGTGCCGAAGTCGGGATTTATCCACTGTTCGTTATCGGTGGAAAGTTCGGGAACGACATAGATTCTGGACTCCCCGATATTACGCATATACTCGGCAGTCCTTCGGTTGTGCGCCTCGCTCGATGCGATGTTGCAAGGCTTGATATGTATGCTTGATTTTGTTGCCATAGCTTCTTTTTTTTTGTTTGCAATTGATTATTCTGCTCGCTTTCGTAGAGGGGTTCTTAGGGGTAACCCATAAGCGGAGATTGCAAAGAGAGGGTCACTCTTTGCTCGGGGTTCTCAGGGGTGAAACGCCCTGAGTGGGTCATTAGGGCAAAGCCCTAATCCCCTCGGGAGAGCCCACAACTACGAAAGCGGAGCGTGTAGTTATAGTGGGCTATAACCGGAAGCCGTTCTTCTTCTCCGGTGATTGGCTGCGCACCCCTTTGGCGGACTGGAGCTGCCTTTTTCTTTCAATCTGTTTCTGTAAGTATTCGTTCAAGTCCTTGCATCCGCTGTAAATCTGCGAAGCGTCCCGGATGTACCGGTCTCTGCCGTATTCCATGCGGATTTGCCGGAGTGCTTCCATTCCTGCATGGTCGTTGTCGAAAAAGCAGTGGATGCGTTCGTAATTGCCCAACGGATAGAGAGCCTTGTTTATATTCGATACGGAGTTCAATACAATGTAGTCCTGCCCGTCCAATTCCGGATAATTCGGGCAGCTTTCCTGTCTCAATGTCAGAAAGGAAAGGTAGTCCATGAAACCCTCGAACACATAGCAGGCAGTCCTTGCTTTTCCCGCCTGTCTGATGTGGGAGATTTCCTTGGGGGCGATGCAGCCCTTGAAATAGGGGTTACGAACCTCAAACCCACCCGAACCGTTAGGGAATGCGATGGCAAAGTAACGCTTGCCGTTGTGGGTGTAACGGGCTTCACTACATTCTCTTTTTGCCAGTTCCAGATTTATTCCTCTACCTTGTAAATAGGAAAGCAGGGCAGGAGACGATAGCGGTACTATCTCCAGCTGCTGGAAGCTCGGACCGAAAGAGTCTTGCTTGCCAAAAGAGAAAGATACCGGGTGTACATGCGGTGTTTGTTCCGCAATCCGCTCCAGCAGGTAAGGTACATGGTCGGTAGCATACAGGTGTGCAGCCAGTTCAATGATACCGCCCCCTTTCCCTAAACGTAGGCTCGGTACAGAACGCCTTACTGCCTTTCGGCAGTAGGTTTTCCCGTACCTGCCCCCAAACCGTACTTGCATGTCTCCACGCATACGGCTCTCCGTTGATAACATGACTTTATTTAGCATGGCTGTGTACTACGGAAGCTCCGTTCCCATGTCAGATATTCAGGGTCCTATGCCCATAGCCTTACGGCATTCTGATTTAGGGAATCCCCATTTGCTTTCACAATAACTGTTTGGCTCGGCAGACTGTCGGATGCGACTTACGTTCCTATTCCACTTATTGTGGTTGCTCTGAAGCCAGCTCCTGCTCCATTGTAATTTCGGTTTACATGGGGTGCTTCAGCCCGACGTGAATCAAATACCTTTCGTCGGGGCTGGTACGTGTGCAGCAGAACTATCGTTCAACCAATCAGGCTTCATCCTTGTGTCTGTCTTTTCCTCTCGCCATGCAGTCGCAGCTTGGTATTTAGCTGACTAATGACTTTACCGACATGCTTTTGTCACCTTTGGATTTCTCCTCCAGCTAAGTCGTTGAGGATAGGTCTGTTGAACTCTAACCTAATCTCTTGCCATAGAGATATTTATTGTGTAGCCTATATGGGCGCATCGAAGTCGTACCACTGGTTGCGTTCGGTGTTCACTTTGAAGGAAGCCTCTGTTTCTTCCCTCAAGGGAGATTTGTACCAGAGGTTGATACCCTGCTGTTTGACGGGTGAATAACCCAGGCTGTGCAGGTAGTCAGCCAGATTGATTTGTTTTGCAGTCTCGATGTTCATAAGGAAATCGTTTTTAGTGAGTACTTTGATTATTTCTTTTTTTGCCCGCAACTCTTAAAACTATGCGGTCTGTACAATCACTTCACTAAACTCCTAATATATAGCCCCCCGGAATAAAGTGAAGCGATTAGTCTGTTTCTGAAATCACTTCACTAAATTGTCGTATATATAGGATACGGGAATAAAGTGAAGTGATTTTCGATGTAGCCGGTTAATAGTGGTAATCGGGCTTGAAGGAATACTTCCTGCCGTTTTCCTGTACTATCATCCGTTTGTTGCGCAGCATGGTGATAAGTGCCACTGCATTCTGGTGATTCAGCCTAACCCCCTCTGCCAGATAAGTCTTGATTAAGGTGTCTTCCAGCTTCTTGTAGCCGTATTCCTCTTTCAGTGCAAAAGCGGCTTCCAGTGCGGCACGGTGCTGCGGTTCTGAAATATCCTTGTAAGGGTCAAACTTTTCCACCGAGGGTCTTCCCGGCTTCCTTACTTCCGGCTTGTAACCTTCCGCAAGTTCGGGCAGGGCTCGGTCGTTGATGCGGAATGCAAAAGGCTCGAAATCCATCGCCCGGATGTGCATGGCGGAAACATGGCTGATGTCGCTGTTCCCCTTGTCCTTTTCCACCAGCAGGACTGTTTCTGCCTTGTTGTTCAGTTCCGTACCGATGTGCCCTCTTGCGTTCTCATCCCCCTTGTTCTGATGCAGTATCGTATGGATATGAATCTGCCTGTCGTCCGTCCACTGCATCAGCTTGGATATGATGCGGGTGGATTCACCGGGGCTGTTGATGTCGTACACCATATCCCGGATGCCGTCTATGATGACCAGCCCAATATCCGGTGAGTGGTAGATAGCCTGTTCTACAATGCTGATGCGCTGTTCCGGGGTGTATTTTCTCAAAGCGAGAAACTCCAGATAACCGCTGTCCCTGTCGTCGGGCAATCCTGCCATCCGCAGAATCCGCTTCATCACTTTCAGGCAGTGGTAGGGGCTTTGCTCCGTATCTATATAAAGCACTTTCCGCTTTTCCTCGGGCAGTTCAGCCGCATATCGTAACACGGTACTGTTCTTCAATGCAGCGGCTACGATAGCCGATACATTGAAGGTTTTCTTGCTCTTGGCTTTGCCGATGGATGCGCTGAAATTGCCCAGCGTCCCGATGACAGAGCCGTGTACTTTCAGAATTTCGGGGGCTTTTTCGTAGCATCTTGACAGACTTAGCCGGGATTCCTGCCAGAGGATAACGGCTTGTTCGGGTGATATTTCTTTTATATAGTCCATAATCACCTCCTTTATCTGCGTCCTCCGGTTTTCTTTCCAGCCAGTTCCAGTGCCAGTCCCGCATCCACAATAATCTTGCGTCCAATCTGGGTAATGGCTTTGTCTATCTTTCCGCTTTTCTTGATGCGGTTGGCTGTGGGCAGGCTGCATCCGAAAAGCTTGGCTATGCCGAGTATGCCGTACACGTACTTTCTTTCCGTGTCGGTGGTTGGCTGCGGTTGCGCCTCTGCCTGTACCGAAGCGTGTCTGCTTAAAAAAAGGAACTCTTCGCCTGTCATCTGCCAGACGGGTTTCACTAACAGTTCTTTGAGATTGTTCATCGTCCGTATGATTACTTGTTTGACAATAGCCCTGCGCACAGGCTGTTTTTTTCTGTTCTCGAACGATGCAAAATTAGGTAGGGTTTTGAGTGGTAAGTATGTGGATGATATAAACGGATTGTTTTGTTATATCGCTGAATATCAAGAAATAAAAATACCACTCAAAAATTATTTTGAGTGGTATAAGTGGTCATGTCGTAAAATATATTGGAATATCACGGGTTATCGGAATATTCCGTCCATTTCCTTGGCGAACTTTTGGTTGGGAATACTGGGTAAATCGGAGACGGGTTCCCTGTACTTGGACTTGTAATAGTCTTCATCAATATCCAGGTGTTTCAGGATGGCTTCCTTCCATTTGTCCTTATCCTGCTCTGGCAACTGCTCCTTCATCAGGGAAATCAGATAGCATACCCGTATCTTTTCCCTTGGCTTTATTTTCAGTACGCACTGGCAGGGATGCAGATTCATGCAGGCATAGAAATCCGGTGCGGTAATGTCTTCAAACTGTTCCCCTACACAAATTTCATGAATGAGGGAAATCAGTTTCATGCTGAAATATTCAGGCAATCCGGCAGTCGTAGCTGTAGCCGATGCGGTTGCCGTTTCTGTTTCTGGCTGGCTGTCTGTACGGCTCTGCCTGTCTGCTTCGTTCGGTTGGTTTTCTTCGTCCGGTACATATTTGGTCAGGATGCCCATGAAGTGTAAGCTAAGCAGGTAGATGTCGTCGCAACGGTTTTTCATGTATTGCCGGGCTTCTTTCCAGAGAAGGGTTTGCTGCTCATAAAGATGGTCCAGCTGGGCTTTCTCCCTTTCATATTCAGCCTTGCAACGCTCATATTCTCTTTCCGCCAGCTTTTCTTCTTCGGGTGTATGCTCTCGGTAGCCAATGGTATCATAGCGGTTGTTGGCTTCGTTCATCGGTTTGCGTAGCCTGTTTACCACTTCCATCTCTTCCTTGATGGCTTCCTTGTAGCTGTCTGCGTATTGGTTGCATACACGCATAATCACTTCATCATGGGGAAGGCTGTAAGCTTCATAAAGCCGTGTGTATTCTCTGACTTCCTTTTTCAGACTTTTCAGCAGCAGGGTACATGGTTCTGGCGGTGTATGCAGCACCAGTTCAAGGATAGCTTGCTCAAAAGCCTTTATATCGCTCCATTCCGAGTAGAAATCAACGATGAATTTCTGCTTTTCAAAAGAGAAAGTATGGCTTACAATCCAGTCTTTGCTGATTCTGTTCAGCTCTCCGTATTGGGGTATGAGGGTTGTTATCGTATTCATGTTTATAGGAGATTAAATTTGTTCATTGCCTGAATTTTGATGTCGTCTGCTATGTCAATGTAAGGTTTCATGGCTTTGTAGTCGCTATGCCCTGTCCATTTCATGACCACTTGCACCGGAATGCCCAGAGCCAAAGCATTACAAATAAATGTGCGTCTGCCAGTATGGGTGCTCAACAAGGCATATTTAGGTGTGACTTCGTCTATTCGTTCATTTCCCTTGTAGTAGGTTTCCCGTACAGGTTCGTCTATTTCTGCCAGTTCTCCTAACTCTTTCAAATACTCGTTCATCTTCTGATTACTTACCACTGGCAATGCTTTATTGTTTTGGAAAGGAATATCTTTATATTTTTCAAGAATAGCTTTGCTGTGGTCATTCAGCTCAATAATAAGGCTGTCAGCCGTTTTGATGGTGGTAATTTCTATGTGTTCCTCTTTCACGTCGCTGCGTTTCAAGTTATACACATCAGAATGCCGAAGACCTGTGAAGCAACAAAATAATAAAACATCCCTTACTCTTTCAAGGTATTGTTTGGCAGCAGGTATCTGGCAGGCTCTGATTTTGTCCAATTCATTCCGGGTAAGGAATATTACTTTTTTCGGTGCACTTTTCATTTTGGGCATGAATTTGTCATAAGCGGTGTTTTGATGATACCCTTTTCGGTTAGTCCAACGTAAAAACCATTTCAAGAACTTGATTTGCTTGGCTATGGAAGTGTTGCGCATATCTTTATCACTGCGTAAGTAATCTATATACTCATTGAAGTGTCTTTCCGTCCAGCTCTCAAATGTCGTGTTCGGATCAAAAGTTGCGATGTGCTTTTTTACTGTTGCAAACTTCTTTAGAGTAGAGGATGACCAGTCATTTTGTTTGCTGCATTCGGCAACAAACTCATCAAAGATTTTCATGAAGTCTAATTTCACTTCCTCTTTCTCATGATGGCTCTCTTCCTTTTCTCCTTTCATTTTTAGATTGAAAGCCTCTTTGATTTGTGCAGGGGTGGGCATTATGTCTTGTACTTCGAACTCCTTGAACACATTCTGTATCTCGGTGTATTGACGCAGTAGTTCGGTGTTGATTTCTGATGCGCTTTGTTTCAGCTTATTGGTACAGCCGTTTCTTACCCGTTGCTTGTCTGCATCCCATTTCTCCATATCAATCCGATAGCCTGTTGTAAACTCAATCCGTTGGCTTGCAAAAACGACACGCATACGGATGGGTACATTTTGAGTGATAGGAATGCCATCTTTTTTACGGTTTTCCAGTGCGAAGATGATATTTCTCTTGATGTTCATAAACTGGGTGTATTTGAAAAGTTACACCCAAAAGTACACCCAATAATTGAGATATGCAATGATATTAAGAGATATTTAGATAGATGATAGCTAAATATAACTATTTAATAATCTGATGTTTGATAGATTATGATATTTTATAAAAAGGTTCGAGAGACTCCCTACAGTTAATTCATGGAGCAATTTGTACTAGTACACTGTTTTACTTTGTTACCTTGACGGTTGAGCCGGAACTAACACCCTGTTCTGTACATTTTCTTCCCATATCAAGGAGCTGACCTCTGGAGTTATAATACTTGTAATTCTTATAAGTGCCAGTAACTTGTGCAGCTCTTGCCCATTCATATGCTAGGGCTTCGAAGGTCATATTCATTGTTTGAACATTGACCTGCATGGTACCGCTATGATTTCCATCACCTGTTTGGTTATTAAATCCTACCCACATCATAGCTTTGGGCTTTACGTCTTGATCGACTTTCTCAGATTTAACTTCTTTAGCTGCCGCATTATTATTTGCTGCGAATGAATTAGCAGCAAAAATAGCTATAGCTGCTAACATACTGAACATAACAAATCTTGTTTTCATTTTTTTGTTAATTTAAAATGTTTGTATAAACTAGTAGGTGGCCTCCTTACTTTTCATTTATTTTCTTGTGTTCAACTGTATTTTTCGATAATAAGCAAAGTATGTAGTGTCCTCATTTATAACTTCAAACTATATCTTTTAAAGAATCAGTCTACCCTCTCCAACTCTATTGTCGCTATTTTATCTTTATCAGGACTAGCTTCATTTTGTATAAGAGTTATGTGATTTTTGGTACAACTTTTAATTACCCAAGGAGCCCCGGCAAGTTGAAACGCAATATCATTAAATGTAATATAGCTCCCTTCTATCGTGTAGGTAATATCAAATTGATCATAATCTTCCCAAATCACTTTTCCTTTTTGGGTATCTACGAATTGTATACCGATACCTCTATTTTTCAAACTCCATGTGGCACAATGTCCGGTGCCACGCCATGAAGTTTGATAGAGAGCTTCGGGAGTGAGTTGCCCCACTTGTTCCTGCTCTTCATTGTCTTGATCATCACAAGCTATAAAGCAAAAAGTCACCAAAAACAAAGCGAAGAGCATCAATAAAGAAGACTGTTTTATATTATATTTCATGCCTAATTAAGTTTTTCAGATTTTTCAAATTTTTCAAATAGTTCATATATTAACATGATTCCCTATTTTTACATACACAAGCATCTGTATCCAACTCTTTACAATCCTATAATTGTATACAAATTAGCCAGTGTTGCCATTGAGATTCTTTTCTCAGTTAGATTTGAAACCCAAGTACTCAAGCCATATACTTCTAGCATACTTTCATCCCCATCGTCTGCAAGAAAGGAAAAACAAAGTTTAGTAGTTGGGTCATATAAATATTCCATATTAGTTGTTTCATTATAATACTTATAAAATCCATTCTCATTAAAATTTTCCAGTACTATACATAGTGGGGAACGAAACATAGGATTTAAACGTTTAGTTGTATTATAGCTTATCTGAATATCGGAACTAAAGTATTTGGATTTTTCCTCTGCTATTGCTTTCGCTTTTTCAAGAAAAACATTGTTGTCTTCATTCTGTTTTAATTCTGCATCCGTAGCATTACCATTACTTAACACAATCTGATCACCTTGCCTTGTTACCAAGACAGCAGCAACCTCATACAAATTATCTCCTGAAGTTGATGTTTTCTTTAATATCCTTGTAATCATAATAGACGGGGTATAAAGTCTCGTAACTGGAAGAAGAATGTTCTTGGATGTATCATCAAAGCGTCGCTGAAAGTTTCTCTCTAATACGAAATCAGACATTGGGAATAACCCTTCTTGTGTTAAATCAATTACAGTATGATTTTTTGAATCGTTAAGTGATTTTCTCCAAGACTGCAAATCAATATTAATATCTTTGAGTGACATTGTAGTATTTATCGCACTCTCTTCATTCTGAATACCGCCCAAAGTTTTTACTCGTAAAAAAATATCTTGCTTCTTGTAAACTGTTGAATCAAAATTTCCATTTTTTCCATTAAATCCAAATGAAGCATTAAGCGAATCACCTTCATATGTAAGTGAAGCCGTAATACTAGTATCCAATGATTTAGTCCGTTGCTCAACATTAGTACTTGATGCTGCATTTCCCATATATTGAGCAAAAGCTCTCCCACCAGTATAATAACCAACGACAACAAGATCTCCATATGAATTAATGACAGAGGATATAGTAGAAGTATATAAATTGTTAATGAAGGATCTTCTTAAAAACTGTCTAGCATAAACTTTTGTTGAGCCACTTGAATTTAAGAGCATAAATTTGCCATGTGCAAATAATATATTCATTTCTCCATAAGTCTGCTCCATCGTTTCATTAATAAATGTTCTAAAGGTTTCGACTGTGGTTCTCTTTTTTCCAATAGAAAATAATCCTAAATTTAAAGAAAATCCAGTTTTAATCGTTTTGCTTTCAGTTGAAAAATGTGTGTAATCATCAAAGTTATAGTATGTATAAGACGATTGGTCATTCCAATTAGGGTATTTTTCATCTACATATGACTCATCATAGGCTTTTATAGCTTCAATATTAAGAATGGAATGTGTGAAATTATCAAAATCACTTGGGATATAATTTCCATTGTATAATTTATAACCATAGCCTAGGAATTTATCAGACGAACCAATTGTTGCATTATTTCTTGTTAGCCCTTCTTCAAAAGTAGGTGCTTTAGTAACAACCTCTGGAAGGTTGGGATTGCGCTTTTGTATAACAACATCACCTTCTGAATTTTCAGCTTCGATTGCGGACATTTGCGATGTAGGCAAATCTAAGTTGTCTGAACAAGCTATAAAAAACGGAATGACAGCAGATAATATTATTATATAAAAAAATGTTTTCATGATATTTGTTTTTTTATTAATTATCTGTTTTCTAATAGTTTTCTTCTGTATTCATCGTTTGGGGTTACTACAATTTTATCAGCTTTAGCTTTTGACGTAGTGTGAATTATCCCATTCCAAGTACCCTTAAATTTGACTTCTCTTTCGTTGACTTCTCCTGGCTTCTTATAAACCATAGTGATTGTATAGTCAGCCTTAACGCTATATTTCTTTAAATATGTGGTCACTTTTACTAATGATGGCTCATTGACTGTTATAGGGATCTTGACAGATAGTCTTTTGGGTATTTCATACATTGTAGAAAAATAAGGTGCTTTAGGCATAAATACTGTTGTGTCAACTGCTTCTCCAGTACTAAAGTTGCCGGGTTTTATAAATTGGCCAGCTATAATAGCAGGACGGAAAAATAATTGATTAGGCTTAGACATTGGAATTTTCAAAGATCCTTTTTCTGAATAGGTTGAAGTATCTTTTACGTCTTTCACTGCTGTAATCGTAATATTAGAAGGTCCTAAAACTGGCTCTGTTTGTCCGTTCGACTCTATTTCAACAGGGTCTAACAGTGTTACGACAGCTGATTCACTATCAAATGCAATCTCTTTTACATCAAATCCATTCACAAACTCTAATAGAAACTCTTGCTGTGGCTGTTTACTATATTTGGCATATCCTAGCTGTCCGTTGCTTTTGGCCTCCATCGAGTAGCAAAAAGAGCTCCAAGGGTTATTAGGATCTGTCATTCCAAAATATGTCTGATTTTCAATTGCAAAATATCCTTTATATGAGGATGGTATAAGATCCCAGCTCCCTGTACTAATATCATCCGTGTCCCATACAACAACAAGTTTATTATCAGGATTACTGTTATATTGGCCACAAACTAACGGTCTTTTATAAGCATCTGAATAAATTAAATATGGTATGCCACTACTAGAAGGCAGTATTCTTAAATAGAACTTAGAATCATT
Organism: Bacteroides sp. B1-V-101; assembly: GCF_023656585.1. Taxonomy (NCBI): domain Bacteria; kingdom Pseudomonadati; phylum Bacteroidota; class Bacteroidia; order Bacteroidales; family Bacteroidaceae; genus Bacteroides; species Bacteroides sp. B1-V-101. The sequence continues at coordinate 44,073 of NZ_JAMOKH010000021.1, forward strand.
ACTTGATGAAAGGTATAATTCTTTTCTTAATCCTTGGGTTGCAAAATAAGGCCGGTCGGTAGTTCCGCCTCCACGAACTTTTAAAGAAAAAGGCAATTCTCTAATAGCCCACATATTTGAAGAGTAATACTCATCCATTTCAGGATAATATAAATTGGCTCTTGTCTGTGGCTTTTTTAATGAATCTGTGTTAGAAAAAAGGCATATTGAATCATTTGATGTAATTGATTTCGAACCAACCATGGCCTCTGCCATTTGGGGAGAATTATCCAGAGCCTCTAAATTTTGTTCACAAGAAACAAAACCTATGGTCATTGTTCCCATAATCAATTGGCTTAAGCCCACAATAAAATAATTTAATTTTCTCATAAGAATATATTTTAATGGTTAAGTTGTAAATGAACAATAAAGTTCACGTAAATTATTGTCATTATATGTGTTGATGTCTACTCGATTTCAAACTCTCCAATGAGAGTCACATCTTTTTCTATATAGAGAAGTTCATATTGCCCCGTCTCGAAGCCACTCACATCTATTTGATAGATTTCCAGGTTATCAGGAGTTGTCATATCTTGAAACACAATGTTTCCATTCTTGTCTTTAACCTGAAACGTGACTGGCTCGTTCGGTTTTTCAAAAAACTGCACTTCGATGTTATGACCTTCGAGAACTGCTTCTATGGGTATAAAAACAACTGACTTCTGGCGTTCACTCCATCCTTTAAAAACTAAAATTTTGCTTTTGTGTGTTGATAAAATATTGGCTTCCATCGTTATGAATGAAAGGGCAATTAATAATAATGTAATACTTAGCTTTCTCATATCTTTAAATGTTTTCTGCAAAGTTATTAAAATATGAGGGACTAAGTATGAGAACTACTAGTTTTGATATGGACAGGCGGTGCCTGATAATCAGTCACTTACGATTTAGATATGTACTATGAACATGACATCGGTAATATCTCTATAAAATATGGATATTAATGCATATTCTTAATCAAATATTCATATAATGAAGAATTAGTCGGGAATGTGATATTGAGTTTCAGTTTAAGTCTGGAACGCTTTTTACTTACGGAATTGGGGGCAATATTTAATAGTTTTGCTTCTGTATTGGTATCGAATCCAAAAAGGTACAAACAGCAATATTGAAAATCTTCTTCCGGTAAGTTCGGACCTAAGCTATATATATAATTATAAAGTTCAGGATATATGGTTGTTATTTCATTTGTAATGGCTTTCCATCGTTTTTCCGTTATGAGCGATTTATTATTTCCCGGTATGTTTTGATTCCCCAATTTTGTTAGTTCTTTGTATAGAGGTGAATCTATAAGTAATTTATTTTGTAGTTTTCTATAATTGGCAGATAAACGAACGATGTCTTCTTGCAGCTGATCATAATTTTCGTCTTTTTCTTTGAATGTATTTAATAAACTTCGTTTCTTTTCAAGCTCAAGAGAAAGTGTGTATAGGTTTAACTTCATCTTATCTAATTCTTTTTGCTGTTTTAAGATTTTCTCTTTTGCTTGTTTTCTGTATAATAAATAACCTATAACTATTAACAGCAGAGCTGCAATGCAGATAACAGAAACTATGATGTAGTTCTGTTGCTTCATTTTTAGGTTATCTACTTCTTTGCTGATTTTCAGGTGATTATATTTATGTTCTATGTTCAGTATCTTAGACTGGATGTTGCTATATACCGTAGAATCTAATATATTAGTATAGTCTTCCAGATAAGTGAGTGCTTGCTCATATTTTTTTTCTGACTTGTATATCTGGTAATATAGATATTTAATACTATAAGTATAAGTAGGATCATCTTGTGGAATCTTTTGCAGGAGTTCTTTTGCCTGATTTAAAGAGTCAGATGCTATGTATAAGCTAATTAATGCCATGTAATTAGGCATTTTTTCTCTTCCTTCCAACGCTTTGTAGAAGAACTTTTTAGCTTTATCGTATTTGTTATGCATTACATATATGTTGCCCAGAGTGTTTTCGATTGAAGCTTTTACATCTTTATCCTCTGAAGTCTCGGTGATAGAATCTGCCATAAGCAGAATTTCAAGGGCACGGGATATTGAATCAGTGCATGCGTATTCACGCCCCATATCTCTTAGAGCACAAGCGTAGCTATCAGTGTTATTTTCTTTTTTGAAATTGTCGGCAGCCATTTCGTATTTTTTGATAGCTTCTGTTCGCATGGCTTTCTCTCTATATAAGTCGCCTATATAGCTATATGTATACCCAACTAAATTATAGAGTTTGTTCTTTTCTCCAATCTCTAACGCTTTAGTATATATAGACATTGCTTTGTCATAATCCCCGTCATTTGCATAGGAACGTCCTAAATAAATTAAGATTTGTACTTGTTCATTGGATTTACCGTAGGATGAATACCAAGTGTTAGCTCGCTCGAATTGATAAGATGGCAATAGGGTATTAAAGATTTCGTCAGTGACTTTGGCCGATAGCATGCACCAGCGTGCAAAGGTTTTATCATCCAGTTGTTCCGGAGATGCTATGTTTTCCAGTATGCTTGATGCGCTATCAGGATTTACTTCTATGATTTTTTCAACCTCATCCAGTTGTTTGTCCAAAGTGGATTGTTGTTTGCTGCACCCTACTAATAAGAATGTAGATAGAATAGTTATCAATGTACTGCTTTTCATCTGTTTGTCGTAATTTAGTTCGTTATAGATACTATTCAAAAAGAATGTTTTGCCTGTCGTCAAAGCAGGAATGTTATCTTCCTATTGTTACAAAAGTAAGAATTTAATTTATATAATGCCATTTATTATGTTTTTATTCTTGTAACTTGATGTCAAATAGGTAATTTCATAAATCAAGAAGTTATTGTTTACCGCTCTTTTAGATGCAAATGATCCTATATTCTCCTGTCTTTCAATTGGTATTATCATATTATCTCACCGATATCTTCATCGTTCTACCCGGGTGATATGATCATCGCACTTAGGTGAACTGATCGTGTCACAGTAGTAGACAGTTCGTCCTACCCGGGTGGAACGATGAAGATATCGGTAAGAAAACATGCAGATGTAGGTATCAAAAGAGAAGGATATAGGTAGCAGCATAACATATGAAGCCTTAAAAACAATGAGAGATACCCTTGAAGTGGATGAGAGATACGTGAAAAATAGCTGTTTGAATGAAGAAAAGAGTGAGAGACACCTGTTTGAAAAGGATCTCTCACTCTTTATATTGCTGATTATCTACGGCTTATCTTAATGGAATGAGACCGTGAGACCAAAAAGTTTTTTTTATTTCTGGGGAGGAGGTGTGGGGGCTTATCCCAACAACTCTTTTACTTTTGCAGAAATAGCACGGCCTTCTGCCAGTCCTGCCAACTTCTTGGAGGCAACTCCCATCACCTTACCCATATCTTTTCCGCTGGTAGCACCTGTTTCGGCAATGATTTCCTTCAATGCAGCTTCCAGTTCTTCAGCAGTCATTTGTTTGGGCAAATAAGCTTCCATTACGGCAACCTGTGCCAGTTCTCCGTCAGCCAGATCCTGGCGTCCCTGTCCGATATAGATTTCGGCAGAGTCCTTACCTTGTTTCACCAGTTTCTGAATGATTTTCAAGGCAGCTTCGTCTGTCAGTGTATCGTTGGCTCCCGGAGCTGTTTTAGCTTCGATGAAGAATTTCTTTATGTTTCTTAAAGTCTCCAAGGCAACTTTATCTTTTGCCTTCATTGCGTTTTTAATGTCTTCGCTGACTTTGTCAAATAAATCCATGATGATATTTATATTTTAATTATTTACAATTTGTAATAGCAAGGGGAAGAACCATCTAGAAAGTGATTACTCCGTCATTGTCCGTAGCCTCTTCCATGGCAACTTCCTCTTCAAGAGCCGCTTTCGTCTTGATCTTCAACAGCTTCGTTTTATCGCGCGTGTAAGTAGGAGATTCCTCTATCATGGCGATGATGTCGTCGTTGTCCAAATCTTCGGTATTGAAGATATAGATATGGCGACGGCTGCGCAGGCTTTTCTTTCCGATGCCGGCACTTTCACCGTATGCCTTGCGGATACGCTCTTTATTCTTCTCCTTCTCTTCTTCAAGCTGCAACTGGCGTTCTTCTTCCTCCTGGCTGCGGGCTTCGTGCAGTGTGTCCATACCGGGCACGTCTTCTACACCAAATCCGGTGGCGAGTACGGTGATCTTTACTTTGGTGTCCAGAGAGTTGTCTACGGCGACACCCCAGATTACTTCCACACCTTCGCGGAACTTGCTCATGAACTCGTGTATCTCGTTCATTTCTTCCATCATCAGTTCGGACGTGGGACAGAAGGATACGTTCAACATCACCTTTTTAGCGTTGAAGATGTCGTTGTTGTTCAGCAACGGAGAGTGGAGGGCATCATCGATAGCTTTGGTGACACGGTTCTCGCCTTCTCCGAATCCGGTACTCATGATGGCTACACCACCGTCTTTCAGGATGGTCTTCACATCGGCAAAGTCCAGATTCACCGTACCACGCATGGTGATAATCTCGGCGATACTCTTTGCAGCGATGGAAAGCGTATCATCGGCCTTGCCGAAAGCATTCATGAAGGTAAGGTCGGCATATATTTCGCGCAGGCGCTCGTTGTTGATGACCAGCAGGGCATCTACGTGCTGGGCGATACGTTCGACGCCGTCCAGTGCCTGAATGATTTTCTTTTCTCCTTCGAAAATAAATGGAATGGTGACAATACCTACTGTCAGAATATCCATCTCCTTCGCAATGCGGGCGATGACAGGGGCGGCTCCGGTTCCGGTTCCTCCTCCCATTCCGGCAGTGATGAATACCATCTTGGTGCCGTCGTTCAGCTGTTCTTTGATATCGTCAATACTTTCTTCGGCGGCGTCGCGTGCCCGTTCGGGACGGTTGCCGGCTCCAAGTCCTTGTGTGATGCTACGGCCCAGTTGCAGTTTCACCGGAACGGGTGACTCGGCCAATGCCTGGTTGTCCGTGTTGCAGAGAACGAACGTTACGTCATGTATGCCTTCCCGGTACATGTGGTTCACAGCGTTACCGCCACCGCCACCTACACCAATCACTTTGATGATTTTCGGTGAGTCGGTCGGGAAATCGAATTGTACTATCTCGTCCATATTATTGAATTTTGAATTTATTTCATATCGTCGTCAGAGAAGATTTCCTTGGTCAGGGAGTCGATCTTGCGTTGAATCCAACTGGGACCGGCTTCTCTCTTGCGTCTTTCTTTCTCTTCTTTCTCCTTCTGCTTGCGGAGTCTTTCAGCTTCCTTGGCGGCTGCCCGTGCTTCTTTCTCTTCCTCTTCTTTCTTGAGGCGTGCCAGTCGGGCTTGCTCTTTCAGTTCCTGATCGTCCTCAAACATATCTACGGTCTTGTGAATTTCTGGCTCCGGTCGGGGAGTGGCGGGAGTGACCGGTATCTGGGGAGCGGTTTCTATCAGGCAGCAGTTCTGGTTGCCTTCGAACAGAAGTCCGAACAGGGTGTTCTGCGAACCGTCCTTCTTCAGTATATTGCTGGGAGCGTGAACGGTGTTGCGAGGCAGTTTCGCCATTCTCATCTTTTCTATCTTCGAGCGTCTGCGAAGCATTTCTTCCAGATTCTTTAGGTTGGCGGCTCCACCTGTGAGGATGATGCCGGCCAGCAGTTTGTCTTCGTAGCCGGAGATTTGAATCTGGTTCCATACGTTGGCGATGATTTCCTCGGCACGTGCCTCGATGATGTTGTTGAGCTTGCCCAGTTCGACTGTGCGGCTTTCATCTTCGAGCTTGCAGGTGGCGGGCTCTTCGCTTTCGTCTTCTTCGTATAGGGCGTCTCCGTAAGTTTTCTTCAGACGTTCCGCTTCTTCTTCCTCCATTTGCAGGGTGGTGATGTCGCGGGTGATGCTGTTTCCTCCCAGCGGCAGTACTGTCAGGAAACGGAGAATGTTGTTTTTATAAACCGAAATAGTGGTGGTATCAGCTCCGAAGTCGATGAGTGCGCAGCCCGAACGGCGTTCGCTCTCGGTCAACACGGCATTGGCTGTTACCAGTGGCGCGATCAGTTGGTCGGCAATATCGATCTTTGCCTGCTGGAAGCAGTGTTCCAGATTCTTCCGTACGGAAGAGCGGGCGACGATATTGAGGAAACGTCCTTCGATGTGGCTTCCTACCAGTCCCACCGGGTTGGCTTGCAGATTATTGCCGACTTTGTATTCTTGCGGCGCTACGTCCAGTATATCCATATCGACTACCGGAATCGCTACGTTCTCATCGCCGATAGCGCTTACCAGCTCTTCCGAGATAATCGCTTCTTCTTCGAGGTCGCGACTTACTACGTTGCGGACTGTGCGGAGGGATTGTCCGCCAATGCCTACGTATACCTTGGCGATTGAGTTTTTCAACTCACCTTCCAGTCTGTTGATGATAGAAGTCAGGCTTTGTGCTGTCTTGTCCAGATTGAAGATCACTCCTTTGCGGATAAACGTTGAAGAGTCTTCCTGGGCGTATGCCAGTATCTGCATGCTTCCGTCACTGTTCTTTCTTCCGGCCACACCGGTTATCTTCGATGAACCAAGTTCAATAGCGGCGATAAATTCTGTTGTTGCCATCTCTTTATTTACAATTTAATTATTTTCAACTTTCTATTTTGAGAGCTTCATCCCATCACCTGTTACCTGTTACTTATTACCTATTACTCTCTCTCTTCGTACAGATAATCTGGTTGCTGAATTCAAGACTGATGCGTGAATATTTGTTCCAGCCTACCTGATTGAGTCCTTTTTGGTAGAATTCTTTCAGGCGTGCCAGTTTGTTTTCAAAGTTTTCAAGTTTGCCGAGATAGACGAGGTGGTCGCCTACACGAGGTACCAGTTCGATGTTGCGGTCGGGCAACACATGGATTTGTTCTATCTGGGCGTCCCAGAACTTATTGTTTTGCAAAAATACACCAAACTTATATAAATCCTTCATTGCAAACGACTTTTCTACGTTTCCGGTGACAATTGCCCGATGTGCGACGCATTTTGCTTCCGGCGGCATGACGGTTCCTTTATTATCAAGGTAATAATTCTCTCCGTTGGCACTCATGATGCGTAATATCGGTATACGTTGTGTCACTTCTACGCAGACTTTGCCGCTGGGCGTCTTGTAGCATTCCGCTTCGTCGATCAGTGGATGCTTGCTCAGTTCCCGTTCCAGCGACTTGGTAGAGATGCGCTCCATCTTTTTCCCGATAGGGTAGATACCTTTATGCTGGAGGATGCCTTTCACTTCTTCTTTGGTGATGAAGCCGGCATAAGTGGTATCCTTGATGACCAGCTCTACGTCACGGCAGGTCTGGTCGGCAGGCTTGCGGTTGAAAGCGGTGATGGCTATGCCGAGGTAGGCGATAAGCATCAACATGACGATAGATAGAAGGATTCTCTTTACCATAGTTTTTATTTAATTGAGAATTGAAAATTGAAAATGAAGAATTGAGAATTGGCTGCGCGACTGTATGATGTAGCGTAGAAATTCTTAGTTCTTCGTTCTTCGCTCTTCGTTCTTCATTTTTTCCAGTTCTTTCTTTATTTCGGGGACATAATTGTCTATGTCTCCGGCTCCCAGAGTTATTAATACTTCAATGTTTTTATCTTTCAGAATGTTCAGTATTTCTTCCTTTTTGCACATACTTTTTTCGATGCCCGGACGGAGGTTGTCGTATATCAGCTTGCTGGTGACACCGGGGATCGGTGTCTCGCGGGCCGGATAGATGTCTACCAGAATGACTTCGTCCAGTAGCGACAGGCTATCGGCAAAGTCCTGATAGAAGTCGCGGGTACGGGTGTACAGGTGCGGCTGGAAGATGGCTGTGATCTTCTTGTCTTTATAGAGTTCGCGGATAGACAACACGCTCTGTTTGATTTCAGAGGGATGATGGGCGTAGTCGCTCAGAAAGACTACCTGGTCATTCTTGATCTTGAAATCGAACCGGCGGTCTACACCGCGGAAGCTGTTCATTCCTTGTCTGATCTCTTCGTCGGTCACTCCGTTGAGGTGGGCGAGTGCCATGGTGGCTACACCATTCTCGATGTTGATGCTTACCGGAACTCCCAGTTGGATATTGTTGATACGTGTGTCGGGGGCAACGAAGTCGATGAAGATTTCACCGTTTCCGATGCGGATATTCTCGGCGTGGAAGTCTCCTTCGTCACGCGAATAGGTATAGACACGGACTCCGGCCTGTACTTTCGGTTGTAGTGAGATACCTTTTCGGATAATCAGTGCACCGCCCGGCTGGATCAGTGTTGTATAATGTTCGAAGCTTTCGAGGTATGCCTTTTCTGTTCCGTAGATGTCCAGATGATCGGGGTCTGTGGCAGTGATGACAGACATATAAGGGGACAGCCAATGGAAAGAGCGGTCGAACTCGTCTGCTTCGATGACGGTATAAGGGCTTTTCTGAGAGAGTAGCAGATTGGTGCCGTAATTCTTGGAGATGCCTCCGAGGAAAGCGGTACATTCTATGTGCGATTGGTGGAATAGGTGGGCGGTCATGGTAGAAGTGGTTGTCTTGCCATGAGTGCCGGCTACACACAGACCTTTGCTGGAATGAGTGATCGTTCCCAGTACTTGCGCGCGTTTTTGTATTTCGAATCCGTTGTTGCGGAAATAAACCAATTCTTCGTGTTCCTGCGGAACGGCGGGGGTCAATACGACTAAAGTGCTTTCTTTGTCTTTGCAGGCTTCCGGAATCAGTCGTACGTTTTCTTCGTAATGTATTTGTGCGCCTTCGGCGATGAGGTTTTCAGTCAATGGAGTCGGGGTGCGGTCGTATCCGGCTACCACTTTTCCTTTGGAAAGGAAATAGCGGACAAGCGCACTCATACCGATGCCTCCGGCACCGACAAAGTAGACTGATTTGATCGTTTCAATATTCATTTCTTTATACTGTTTCTTTTTATAATTCTTGTTCCAAGTAACATTTCAAGTTTTAATCAGAGTCGGTACTACCTTTAATTGGGGATGCCCCCAAAAGTCGGTAGTATTTTCATTCTCCTCCTTCTGGAAGGAGGAGATTGGAGATTCTACTGACTTTTTAGTCAATCCTAATTGGGATAGTTGCGATTTTTGCATTCCCTCAACTAGTTTTCTGCTTCTGCCAGCTTGATTACTTCCTGCGCGATGATTCGTGCAGAGTCGGGCAAAGCCAACTTGGCTATATTCTCACTTAGTTCTTTCAGTTTCCGGTCGTCAGCTACTGTGTTCAGGGCTACGTCCATCAACTTTGCTTCTGCTTCGCTGTCTTTTACGTAGATGGCGGCTTGTTTGTCTACCAGTGCCAGTGCATTCTTGGTCTGATGATCTTCTGCCACATTGGGCGAAGGAACCAGAACCACAGGCTTGTGCAACAGACAAAACTCTGAAATAGAACCGGCTCCCGCACGTGAAATCACTAGGTCGGAAGCTGCGTAAGCGGCTGCCATATCCTTGATGAAGTCCGTCACGTACAGATTTGGAAGTTCTCCTGCTGCCCGTAAGGCTTCTGTCACCTGCGGATAGTAATATTTTCCGGTCTGCCAGATGAACTGTATATCGTTGTTTTCTTTTATTGTAGCTAAGGCTGCAGTCAGCGTATTGTTAATGGTACGTGCGCCAAGGCTACCGCCTACAATCAGAATTGTCTTCTTATCCGGCTGCAGATTAAAGGAACGTAGTGCCGCGCCTTTTTCCGGCATATCCTTCGTCAGATTCTGGCGAACGGGATTTCCGGTCATTATAATCTTATCGGCAGGAAAGAACTTTTCCATTCCATCATAAGCGACACAAATAGTCTTTGCTTTTTGTGCCAGCAACTTGTTGGTGACTCCGGCATACGAGTTCTGTTCCTGAATCAGAGTCGGCACTCCCATCATTCCGGCAGTTTTGAGTGTCGGTCCGCTGGCGTATCCTCCTACGCCTACCGCTACTTGTGGGCGGAAGTTTTTGATGATGCTGCGCGCTTTCCACTGGCTTCGTGCCAGTTTGATCAGTACGGATACGTTTTTCCATAAATGTTTGCGGTCAAAACCGGCTATCGGTAACCCGATAATCTTATAGCCTGCATCGGGAACCCGCTGCATCTCCATACGGCCCTCGGCTCCCACAAATAAGATTTTCGCGTCCGGTCGCAGCTCTATTATAGCGTTGGCGATAGATACGGCAGGGAAGATATGTCCTCCTGTGCCTCCACCGCTGATGATAATTCTAAGTTCTTTCTCCATAATAATCCTTTTTTCTATCCGTTCATCTTCATTTACTGCTATCATGTTCATCCTCAAACTTGGCATCGCTGTTCAGAATCTGTGCAGTAGGTTCGGCGGCGGCTTGTGCTTCTGAAGTAGCTGTTCCGGTTTCTATCTGCATCTGAATCTGTGCATCATGCGCTTTCTGTTCTTCCAGATGAGCGGTATATCGGCTCACGCTTAATATCATTCCGATATAAGCACAGTTGATCAGTGTACTTGTACCTCCCTTGCTGACCAAAGGCAGGGGTTGGCCTGTTACGGGGAACAGTCCCACGGCAACCATCATATTCAGTATCGCCTGCGATACCAGAAGCAAAGCGATACCCATGACAAGGAAGGCGGGGAAGGTCCGTTCGCACTTTTGCGCGATGCGTCCCGCCCGCATCAGCAGACAGAGGTAGAGGAATACGACAAATATACCTCCTATCAATCCCATTTCTTCGATGACAATCGCAAAGATAAAGTCGGAGAATGCCTGACTGAGGAAATCACGCTGGATGGAGTTTCCCGGTCCTTTGCCCACTACGTGACTGGTAGCGATGGCAATACGGGCATGGGCGATCTGTGCGTCTTTGTCTATATCGAATTTGGCTGCGGGCACTTCGTCTTTATCAAAAAAGCCTTTGATACGGTTCTGCCAAGTCTCTAGACGATGAAGTCCGGGGGTATTGTGCAGCGTTTTGGCAGGGATGGCAACTACCGTACCTACGCCGAGTGCGACAATCAGCACAAGTCCTCCTGCCAACAGAAGGAGTTTCTTTGCCGCTACCCGTCCGATGAACATCATCATGAATACGACACCGAACAGCAACATGGCTGTTGACAGGTTTTCCGGAGCAATCAGCAAAAGGACCAGTCCGGTAAGGATCATGATGTATTTAAAGGCTTTGGGGTTGGCTCCTTCTTCATCCTGCCTCTTGGACAGGATGAACGAAACGGCAATGATGACAGCCATCTTTGCCAGTTCCGAAGGCTGGAATTGCAGTCCCATAAAGGTCATCCAGCGGGCTGCCCCATTGACACGGTCGCCTGTAATGATACCCATCAGCGTGACGAATGCCAGCAGAACGAGGGAAATCGGATACAGGAAGACGGGGAATACCTGGAACCATTTGTAGGGGACGTTATGCAGAAATACCACTACTACGGCACCCACCATCAGGATGATGGAGTGCTGTGTTATCGGTCCCCAGTGGTCGCCGCTTTTGTACGTCAGCGTCGATGCTGCCGAAAACACCTCGATAATCGAGATGAGGCAGAGACAGAGGAAGATAATCCAGATTACCTTGTCGCCTTTAAATATGCTCTTTAATAAATCCATTTTATAATTCTCTTACATATTTCTTAAACTGATCGCCGCGGTCTTCGTAACTCTTGAAGAGGTCGAATGAGGCGCAGCAGGGGCTTAACAATACGGTTTCTCCTTTCTTTGCCAGTTTATAGGCTGCTTCTACTGCATCCTTCATTCCGGTCTGCACATCGGCTACGGGCAGTCCGAAACGGTCGAAAAAGGCGTGCAGCTTTTCGTTGTGCAGTCCCAGATAAACCAGTGCCGAGCACTTTTCACGTACCAGGTCTTCTATTTCCGTATAGTCGTTGCCTTTGTCTTTGCCGCCCAGTATCAGTACTGTCTTGGTGGTCATGCTTTGCAGGGCATACCAGCAAGAGTTGACATTGGTCGCTTTTGAGTCGTTGATGAAGTCGATACCGCGTACGCGCGCTACTTTCTCCAGGCGATGTTCCACTCCCTTGAAGTCGGAGAGCGCCTTGCGGATATTTTCTTTAGTGATACCTGCCAGGTTTGCCGAGATACCGGCAGCCAGCGAGTTGTAAAGATTGTGCTGTCCGGTCAGTGCCAATTCCTCCTGTTCCATGTTGAAGGCGATGGGCTCGGTAATCTTCACTTCGTGATCTTCTACGTATGCGATGGCTCCGTCTTCCTTCACGGCTGCGAAAGGATACAGATGAGCTTTCAGACCGTGCTTTGCCAGTTCCTGTTTGATGATCGGGTCATCGTTCCAGAAGATGAAAGCGTCGTCCGTTGTCTGGTTCTGCGTAATACGGAATTTGGCATCGATGTAGTTCTGCATACAATGGTCGTATCGGTCCAGATGGTCCGGAGTGATATTCATCAGTACGGCAATATTGGCACGGAAGTTATACATATTGTCCAGTTGGAAAGAGCTGAGTTCGATGATATAATAGTCATGATGCTCTTCGGCTACTTGCAAAGCCAGGCTCTTGCCGATATTTCCGGCCAGTCCTACATTCAGATCTGCACTCTTAAAGATGTGGTAGATCAGGGAAGTAGTCGTTGTCTTTCCGTTGGAACCGGTGATACAGATCATTTTTGCATCGGTATAGCGTCCGGCAAACTCGATTTCGGAGATAACCGGTGTACCTTGGGCTTTCAGTTTCAGGATCAGCGGGGCGTCATTCGGGATACCGGGGCTTTTAATCACCTCATCGGCATTCAGAATGAGTTCTTCGGTATGATGTCCTTCCTCCCAGGCAATATGGTGGCTGTCCAGAAGGTCCTTATACTTATCCTTGATAGCGGACATATCCGAAACAAATGTTTCAAATCCTTTTACTTTGGCGAGTACGGCTGCACCAGCGCCGCTTTCACCGGCTCCTAAAATTACAATTCTTTTCATTTACAATAATGTGCTTTTGTTTTCCGACAGGCAGACTCTTCTCTCTTCCTTTTCATCTTTTCTTTTTCGCTCGTCGGCTGCGCACATCTTTTTAAAGTTAATAATCGGGTTAATACTCTCAACTATATTAATGTTACAAATATCCTGCATTGGTCAATCAGTATTCTCGGCTCCCTCTCCCTCGGGTAGAGGTTGACTAAAAAGTCGGCTCTATCTCCATTGGGGATGATCCCAAAGTCGGTAGTATCTCTATTCTCCTCCTTCTGGAAGGAGGAGTGGTCGAAGACCGAGGTGGTAGGAGAAATAATGTTTATTCCTATTTTTTTGTAAATGACATGATTACGCATTCACCTACCACCTCCCCCTACGGGTACTCCTCCTTCCCGAAGGAGGAGATTTGAGATACTACTGACTTTTAGTCAGTCCCAATTGGAGTTACTTTTGACTTTATCGTTTGCAGTCTGTTTGTTCTCATCTTATCTTTAATGTAATAATCGTTATCGCTGCCAGTACAATCGTTACAATCCAGAAACGGACGGTAATCTTTGATTCGTGAAATAGCTGGTCGGGCTTCGTGAACTTCACCGTACATCCCGGTTCTACCAGACTCATCGAAGTACGGAAATGATCGTGTATCGGAGTTCGTTTGAACAACCGCTGTTTTACTCCCTTCCGCTTACCTATCTTATAGTAGAAGCGTTGCAGTATGACTGACAGATTCTCTACCAGAAATACACCGCAGAGAATCGGTATCAGCAATTCTTTGTGGATGATAATGGCAAATACGGCAATGATACCACCGATAGTCAGGCTGCCTGTGTCTCCCATGAATACTTGTGCCGGATAGGCGTTGTACCATAAGAAACCGATCAATGCACCGATAAAGGCACAAATGTAGATTACCAGTTCTTCCGATCCCGGAATGTACATGATATTCAGATAGCTGGCAAATTCGATGTGTGACGATACGTACGCCAGTATTCCCAGCGTGGCACCGATAATGGCGGAGTTTCCGGCTGCCATACCGTCCATGCCGTCATTCAGGTTAGCCCCGTTCGAAACGGCGGTTACAACGAAGATCGTAATGATCACGAACAGGAACCATCCGGCTGTCTGTGCATGTTCGCCCATAAAGCCCACGAGGTCGGCATAATCTAAGTTGTTACTTTTAAAGAAAGGAATAGTGGTTTGGGTAGATTTTAAATCATTGGTTCCGTGAATCACTTCCATTTCCTGTCCCGGTGTATGAACCTCGATGTTCTCGCGGATAACTACATCCGGACTCAGATACAGGGTTAAGCCTACAATCAGCCCCAGACCCACCTGACCGATGATTTTGAACTTACCGTGCAAGCCTTCCTTGTCTTTCTTGAATATTTTGATATAGTCGTCGGCAAAACCGAGTGATCCCAGCCATACAGTGGTGATCAGCATCAATATCATGTATATATTATCCAGCTTACCCAATAGCAGGCAAGGTATAAGGATGGCTACAATGATGATGACACCTCCCATGCTTGGTACGCCTACTTTGTTGACACCGAACGGGTCGGTCTTGGCGTCACGCTGTGTTTCCGTGATTTGCTTCTTTTTAAGCAGATTGATGAATTTGTCTCCCCATATACTCGATATAAGCAATGCGAGGATAACAGCCATCAAAGCACGGAATGAGGTGTAACCGAACATTCCCGCTCCGGGAAAATTAAGCTTGTGCAGCCATTCAAACAGATAGTATAACATCTCTTTTCTATTTACAATTTATAGCCTGCAATTTACAGTTTCTCATTGTTGCCCCACGCTTGATAAGATGCTGTCTATTGCAAATAATAATATGTTGTCAATTAAATATTTCCTTCAAAACTTCCTTGTCGTCAAAGTGGTGTTTCACTCCTTTGATTTCCTGATAGTTTTCGTGCCCTTTTCCGGCAACGAGTATCACGTCTCCTTTTTCTGCAAGCATGCAAGCCGTGCGGATCGCTTCTTTCCGGTCGGCGATGCTGAGCGTTTTTTTCATATCTTCCGCATCCAGTCCGGCAAGCATATCGTTGATAATCTCCTGTGGCTCTTCAAAACGCGGATTGTCCGATGTGATAATCACCCGGTCACTGGCTTTCGCTGCTTCCTTTGCCATGATGGGGCGTTTCCCCTTATCGCGGTTGCCGCCGGCACCTACTACGGTGATCACTTTTCCTTTGCCTTCGAGTACTCCATGAATGGCGTTCAATACATTCACCAACGCGTCCGGAGTATGTGCATAGTCAACGATGGCCGTTACCCCTTTCGGAGAACGGATGGCATCGAAACGTCCGGCTACCGGATGGAGCGTACTGAGCGCAAGAAGTACATCTTCCTCTTTTTTGCCCAATAATACGGCTGCTCCAAATACCGCCAACAGATTGGATGCATTGAACTTGCCGATAAACTGAACGGCCAGCTCATGATTATTGAAATCGAGCAGCATTCCTTCAAAATGGGATTCTATGACCCGGCCTTTGAAGTCGCTGAGGCTTCTTAATGAATAGGTGTAGACCTTGGAACGTGTATTTTGTGTCATCACCAGCCCGTTCTTATCGTCAAGGTTGGTGAGGCTGAAAGCGTTTTTAGGCATATCGTCAAAGAACTTTTTCTTTGCCTTCAGATAGTTCTCTACCGTTTTGTGATAATCCAGATGATCGCGCGTCAGGTTCGTAAAGATGCCTCCCGCAAACTTTAATCCGCTGATACGTTTTTGAGCGATGGAATGTGAACTGACTTCCATAAAGACATACTTGCATCCTTCGTCTGCCATTTGCCCCAACAAACGGTTGAGCGTGATAGGGTCGGGGGTGGTATGTTCTGTCGGAATCGGCTGATCGTCGATATAGTTGCAGACAGTAGAGATTAATCCCACTTTATATCCGAAGTAGCGGAATGTATTATATAATAAGGTGGCGATGGTTGTCTTGCCATTTGTTCCCGTCACACCGACCAGTTCGAATTGTGAAGTCGGATTACCGTAGAATGTCGTTGCAATCTTTCCTACTGCATCTTCGCTGTCTTTCACTTGGATATAAGTGATTCCTGCTACGGGTTCCTCCGGTATATCTTCGCAGAGGATGGCAGTCGCTCCCTTCTGAATGGCAGCGGGGATATAGGCGTGACCATCGGTCTGCGTGCCGCGCATCGCCATAAACAGCTGTCCGGCTTCTACCAGACGGGAGTCAATGTTGACTCCGGTGATCTCTATCCTTGAATCTCCGGTCACTTGCACCGGCTGGATTGCTTTCAGTAACTCGTTTAATAACATATCTGTCCTACTTAATTTAATTCTTAATGCAACGTAAGCGTAATCGTCTGCCCTTTTCTTGCAACACTGCCGTTGGCTATCGACTGGCTTTTTACTTTCCCGACTCCCACCAGATTGACTTTCAATCCTTTGCTTTCCAATAGATAAACAGCATCTTTCGCTCCCATGCCTACGACGCTTGGCACGAAGTTCTGCATGATACCCCGGCTTTCAAGAACTACCGCCTGAGGGGCGGGATGGGTGCTTCCCCATACTTCTTTTCCCGAATCGGTGATTTTTCCCTGTATCTTTATATTCAGTTCTTCCAGTACCCGTTGCGTTTCCCTCATTTCTCCTGCCTTAACGTTCGGGATGACTACCGTATTCGTATCAATGGCACTTGTGAGTGGCAAGCGCAGGTCTTTGGCATACACTCTTTCTGCGATCTTGCTGAATACGCTACCTGCCATCAAACCTCCCGAAGCGGGCAAACCGGGTTTCTGGATCGAAACAATCATACTGTACTTCGGCTCTTCCGATGGGAAGTATCCGCAGAAGCTGACGAGATAATTGGTTCTTCCTGTCTTGTAGCCGGCTGCTCCCTGCGAAACCTGTGCTGTTCCGGTCTTACCGGACACATGGAACTGCTTGCTTCCTGCCGGTTTGGCAAGTCCTTCACCTACCACTTTCCGCAGGATTTCCCGTATTTGTGCCAGCGTCTTGTCCGAACAGATCTTGGGATTGATGATTTCCGTCGGATATTCCTTTATCACTTCTCCGTCTCTGACGGCGGCTTTTACAAACTTCGGACGTATGGATACTCCGTTATTGGCTATTGCATTATAGAATGTCAGAATATTGATCGGTGGAACCTGCGTTTCATAGCCGATGCTCATCCATGGCAAAGTCGTTTTTGAAAAATAGCGTTCTTTCGGACCACGAATATTCGGCTTTCCTTCTCCGGATATTTGCAGGTGGAGTGGCTGGTCGATGCTCATCCGTTTCAGTCCGTCCACAAACTTCTGCGGGTTGCTTCCGTAAAAGTTCTCGATGATGCTGGAAGTTCCGACATTGGACGATACTCCCAAAATCTCGGTAACAGTCAGTTTGCCGTATCCGCCTCGATGCCAGTTGTGGTCTTTCATGACACGGCCATGCATCGGCTTTTGTCCGTTGCCGGTGTCTACGATATAGTCCGGAGTGATTTTTCCGTCTTCCAGAGCTACCATGATAGAGGCTGTCTTGAAGGTAGAACCTGGTTCGAGCATATCGCTGATTGCATTGTTGCGTACTTCATAATATTCACCGTCTCTGCCTTGCGTCATATTGACGATGGCTTTTACTTCTCCGGTTGCAACTTCCATCAATACGACTACACCCACGGTGGCGTTCAATTCTTTCAGCTTGTCTACCAATGCTTTTTCGCAAATATCCTGCATACCTACATCGATGGTGGTGATCAGGTCGCAACCGTCGATCGGGGCGACATCGACAATGTTCAGGTATTTGTTCATCACCTTTTGGCGGTGAGTTAGCCCGTCACGTCCTTTCAGAATCGTATCGAACGCGAGTTCTATACCGTTCTTTGCTCCTTGGGCTGTATCGGCATATACATCTCCCAGGGTACGGGCTGCCAATGAGCCGAAAGGTTTCTTGCGCTGATTATATGCCAACTCCTTGAATCCTCCCTTATAGCGGTTCAGACAGAAGACAGGCAGACGTTTCACCTCTTTATATTGTATATAAGAGATACGCTTCGGGTAGATCAGGTAGTTACGGCTTTTGGCCTGACGTCCTTTTTGAAGGTGTGCCTTGAATTGTGCCGCACTTTTGTCGGGGAATATCTTATGCAGTCCGATGCAAATCGAATCCATATTGGCTTTGAGGATGGAATCCCGACGTGCCTGATCCTTCTTTCTTCTTTTTTCGTCCTTTTCACCGGACATAAAGTCCATGTAGATTCTGTATTCAGGCAGTGAACTTGCCATCAGTTTACCGTCAGAAGAAATAATGTTTCCGCGGTTAGGTTTCACCGTCACGTTTTCTTTTACGAAACGATCGGCTACATCCTGCCAGTACTGTCGTTCGGCAAACATGGTCACGCCTGCCTTGACGACAATTGCTACTCCTATCAGTGCCATGATCAGAATGACAAAGAAGTAACGGGTCATTATATTTTTCTTATTTACTGCCACAGTGCTTATTCTCTTTTAAGACTCTCCACTTACACCTTATTTAATAAGGTAAGGCGGGTTGGTAGAGGTCTGCAAATCACTTTCCTTGTTTGATATATACTCTTCGATGCGTGACTGACGGCTTTTCTCCATCAGCTCCGAACTACGGGTCAACGCATCGTATTTAATGTCGATTAATTCTTTTTTCAACCGGTCGATCTCGATCTGTTGTTGCTGGCTCGCATAGCGGTTATGGATGTAGAAGATGATGAATACCATAATCAGCACCAACAGCTTCGTCTGCCGGCGGAAAAAGTCTGTGGCGAGGATATCTCCTCCCAGAATACTTTTCAATGAGGTGCGTTTTTTCTTTTTGCCCTCTTCTGCTTTTTTGTTTACTGCTTCTTCTTCCATATCTGAGATTATTTCTTCTCTGCGATTCGTAATTTGGCACTTCTCGACCGTGGATTTCTTTCTATCTCCGCTTCATCGGGGACAATCACTTTATTGTTGACCAACCGGAACGGAGTTTGCAGGTTTCCAAAGAAGTCGGTTTCCGCTTTCCCTTCTACGTTTCCTGTTTTCATTATATTCTTCACCATGCGGTCTTCCAGTGAGTGATACGTGATCACTACAAGGCGCCCCCCCGGTTTGAGCGCTTCGGTGGCTGCTGCCAGCATTTCTTTCAGTGCTTCCATTTCCTGATTCACTTCAATGCGGAGTGCCTGAAATACTTTCGCCAGTTCTTTCTTCTCCCGTTCGCGTCCGAAAAGCGGCTTGATGATTTCCAGAAACTCGCCGATAGTCCGGATAGACTGTCCGTTTCTGGCTTTTACGATGGCGGATGCCAGTTTGCGGCTGTTCTTCAGTTCACCGTACAGATAGAAGATGTTTGCGAGCCGTTCTTCTTCGTATGTGTTGACGATGTCGGCGGCAGTTAGTCCTGCACGTTTGTTCATGCGCATATCCAGCGCTCCGTCAAAACGGAATGAGAAGCCACGCTCGCTGTCGTCGAAATGGTGGGAGGACACGCCGAGGTCGGCGAGGATTGCGTCCACCTGTTCGATGTCATGATACCGCAGGAAATTCTGCAAATAGCGGAAGTTGCTGCGTACAAAGGTGAAGTGGGGATCATTGACGATATTCCGTTCGGCATCCTCGTCCTGATCGAATCCCAGCAGGCGCCCGCCTTCTCCAAGGCGTGAAAGAATCTCGCGCGAATGCCCTGCTCCTCCGAAGGTAACGTCTACATACGTTCCGTCCGGATGAATATTCATTCCGTCAACGCTTTCCTTTAGCAGTACGGGTACGTGGTATGTCAACTCATCTTTCTCCATCTTGTCTATTTTCATCGTTCATAATCTCTTCTAATGCTGCACCGAACTCTTCGGGGGACATGAACGGTTGTTCTGCCCGTTCTTTGGCCCAAATCTCTATCTTGTTGTCGATACCGATAAAGCGTATATCTCCACGGATATTACAAATCTGTAAGTAACGCTTCGGGATCAGTATGCGTCCGTTGCTGTCGGGCGTAACTACTTCGACGTCACTCACAAACTGTCTGAAAATGAGCTGGTGTTTGCTATTCCATTTGTTCAGCCTGCTTCGGAGTTCATTCAGCTCCTCGTTCCACACGCTCTCGGGGTACAGTGTCAGGCAGTCCTGAAATACGTCTTTACGCATAATAAGTCTCTCTTCGGAAGCAGCTTGCAGTTGCTTCCTGAAAGTAGCGGGGATGAACACTCTTCCT
Organism: Bacteroides sp. B1-V-101; assembly: GCF_023656585.1. Classification (NCBI taxonomy): domain Bacteria; kingdom Pseudomonadati; phylum Bacteroidota; class Bacteroidia; order Bacteroidales; family Bacteroidaceae; genus Bacteroides; species Bacteroides sp. B1-V-101. The sequence continues at coordinate 64,165 of NZ_JAMOKH010000021.1, forward strand.
TTGGCGTCCGCCCTGACTTCAATATTGCCTAAAAAACGTATCATTTACCTTATTATAATAAGAGAGCGTAAAAGTAGGAAATTCCCCACAATTCCCCACAATTTTCCATAAAAATCTTTTAGATAAGTTTTCAACCGATTGTTAAATGCTTATTTACTTGAAAAAGATGCGGTTTGGGAAATGCTTTATTAGTGGGCGAAAACGGAAAGATGCGGCGCTTTTTTTGTTTGTATTGAGGAAGAATCTTTTTTATCGAAAGAGAGGCTTTCTTTCTTTGCGAGGGAGGTTTGCACGACACCCGGGTCTCGGTATGTATGACACCCGGGTGTCAGGACGTACAACACCCGGGTGTCAGTATGCTCGACATCCGGGTGTCATATAGGAGGGATTAGTAAAAAAGGCAGAAGGTATGGCAACTCTTCTGCCTTAAACTAACACAATTAAAAATCTGCACTAAAAATATCTAACTTGGAATTGATAAATAATATAGTTAAAGGTTTAGCGAAAGTCTTTCAGTTCTTCCTGCAATTTCTGGCGGGTGAAGAAGATACGGCTCTTCACGGTGCCCAGCGGGAGGTTCAGCTTTTCAGCGATTTCGCGGTACTTGAAGCCGGAAACGTGCATAGCGAACGGAACTCTATATTCTTTCGGGAGCGCGTTGACTACCCGATGCATTTCTTTCAGGTCGTACGTTCTTTCCGTACTTTCAAAGCCGGTGTCTTGCGGCAGGTTCAGATGATAAAGATTATCGGTCTGATCGATGAATGTCTGGTCGCGAACTACTTTACGGTAGTTGTTGATAAAGATATTGCGCATGATGGTATACATCCATCCTTTGAAATTTGTGTCGGGCATATATTTATCCTCATTGTCTAATGCTTTGAGTGATGTCTCCTGCAACAAATCGTTTGCTTCTTCGCGGTCGGTTGTCAGTTTGTATGCGAAGCGGAGTAACTCATCCTGTACTCCTACTAAATCTTTTCTGAAGCTTAAACTTTTCATATACGTTGCTTTTAAAAAGTGAATATTCGTTTGTATTTTTCGATGGTGCAAGTTTACGGCATTTCTGATAATGAGATAGGGTATGAACCGACAAAATTTAGGGGAAAAACTATCCGCGGATAGTTTTTAGGTGGTATTTGATAGTTTTTGGGTGTTCTTTTTTCAAGTTGCAAACTTAAATCCTGCATTTTCTGGCAAATTATTGCGATTAATAAAAAAGAACCGTTAATTTTGTGGCATCATTTTTATTTGAAAAGAATGACTGATGACTCTTTATTTTTAATCGATGTCGATAAGATACTTCGGACGAAAGCTCCGAAGCAATATAAGTACATCCCTAAGTTTGTGGTTTCTTATCTGAAGAAAATAGTTCATCAGGACGAGATTAATGTGTTCCTGAATGAATCGAAAGATAAACTGGGAGTGGATTTCCTTGAAGCATGCATGGAGTTCCTTGATGCGAAAGTGGAGGTGAAAGGTATAGAGAACCTGCCGAAAGAAGGATTGTATACCTTTGTGTCCAATCACCCGCTGGGAGGACAGGATGGAGTGGCTCTAGGCTATGTGCTGGGGCGCCATTATGACGGGAAAGTAAAGTATCTGGTGAATGACCTGCTGATGAACCTTCGCGGTTTGGCCCCACTTTGTGTTCCTATCAATAAGACAGGAAAGCAGGCAAAGGACTTTCCCAAGATGGTGGAAGCCGGGTTCCAGTCCGACGACCAGATGATCATGTTTCCTGCGGGACTTTGCTCGCGGCGTCAGAACGGAGTGATCCGTGATCTGGAATGGAAGAAGACATTCATTATAAAAAGCATACAGGCGAAGCGGGACGTAGTTCCCGTTCATTTTGGTGGCAGAAACTCTGATTTCTTCTACAATCTGGCGAATGTTTGTAAGGCACTGGGTATTAAATTCAATATTGCTATGCTGTATCTGGCGGACGAGATGTTTAAGAACCGCCACAAAACCTTTACTGTCACTTTTGGAAAACCGATTCCCTGGCAGACTTTCGATAAATCGAAGACTCCTGCGCAGTGGGCGGAGTATGTGAAGGACATTGTATATAAACTGTAACTGATAGAACACTATAACAAGAATATGGAAGAGATTATTAAACCGGTGAGCAAAGAACTGCTGAAAGCAGAGTTGACGGAAGATAGACGCTTGCGAATGACCAATAAAAGTAATAATCAGATTTATATTATTACCCATCAGAATGCACCTAATGTGATGCGTGAAATTGGTCGTTTAAGAGAAATTGCCTTTCGTGCTGCGGGTGGAGGAACGGGCCTGTCGATGGATATCGACGAATACGACACGATGGAACACCCATATAAGCAGTTGATCGTATGGAATCCGGAGGCGGAAGAAATATTAGGTGGTTACCGGTATTTGCTTGGAACGGATGTGCGCTTTGACGAAGCTGGGGCTCCGATTCTGGCTACTTCTCACATGTTTCATTTCTCGGATGCGTTTATAAAGGAATATCTGCCTCAGACCATTGAGTTGGGACGCTCTTTTGTAACGCTGGAATATCAGTCTACACGTGCTGGCAGTAAAGGTCTGTTTGCGTTGGATAATCTGTGGGACGGATTGGGAGCGCTGACAGTGGTGATGCCGAATGTGAAGTACTTCTTTGGCAAGGTGACCATGTATCCCAGCTATCATCGTCGTGGACGCGACATGATTCTATACTTCCTCAAGAAGCATTTTAATGACCGGGAAGAGCTGGTTACACCGATGGAACCGCTGATTCTGGAAACTTCCGACGAAGAACTGAGAACGTTGTTCTGCAAGGATACCTTTAAAGAGGATTATAAAATATTGAATACGGAGATTCGCAAGCTGGGTTATAATATCCCGCCGCTGGTCAATGCCTATATGAGTTTAAGTCCTACCATGCGTATGTTCGGGACGGCTATCAACTATGAGTTTGGTGACGTGGAAGAGACCGGTATCCTGATTGCTGTAGATGAAATCCTTGAAGACAAGCGAATCCGGCACATCCAGACCTTTATAGAAAGTCATCCGGATGCGCTGAAAATGCCTTGTGAGAGCGAAGGGGTGTTTACTCCTAAGGTAGTTACACCGCAGGAAGGCTGTTGCCATTAATTTTCCGGTAAAGATCGAGCGCGAAGACATCGGTCATTCCAGATATATAATCAAGTACCGCCTGTATTCTTTCGTAGAGTATGGGCGATTTTATATTGTATTGGTCGGAAACGCGGTTGGTTAAAAGCTCGGAGTAAGCCTTTTCTTTTCCCGGTAAGGTGACGGCATCTACCATCAATTCCAGCAAAGTGCTGATGATGCGGAAGCCTGCCAGCTCGATGTCCAGTACATCTTGCGAACGATAAATTCTTTTCAGTGATATTTCCGCACAATGATTGTAAGCGGCTGCCGGACCTTCGGAGATATGCTTGATGAGTGCTCCTTCGAAAGTTCCTGCCAGTATTTCCTGCTCGTGTTCCAGAAAGACGCGGGTGCACTCGCGGACTAACAGACCGATAACAGAAGAACGCAGATAGGCTATCTGTTCATTGATATCATTGACTATTTGGAAAGTACTTCGGAGACGGGATTGTCGGTCTTCGGAGAAAAACGCCATCAACAGCTCCTTGGTCTCGTCTGTAGTGATAATCTTTAGTTTATGGGCGTCTTCGATATCCATCATCTGATAACAGATGTCATCTGCTGCTTCCACCAGATACACTAGCGGGTGTCGCGCATACTTTAACGGCTGTTCGCTAAGCTGGATGAGTCCCAGTTCGGTTGCGATTTTGCGGTAGCTTTCTTCCTCACTGACAAAGAAGCCGAACTTGGACTTTTTGCCTGCAAGGCTCGATGAAAAGGGGTATTTTACGATGGAGGCAAGCGTTGAATATGTTAAAACGAATCCTCCTCTGCGGCGTCCTTCGAACTGGTGAGTGAGGATGCGGAAAGCGTTCGCATTTCCTTCGAAATGTGTCAAATCTTCCCATTCCATCGGAGAAAGTTGCTCTCCGTCCGGCTGCTTTTCCTGTAGTCTTTGTCCTTTCCCTTCTGAAAAGAACGTAGAGATAGCCCGTTCGCCGGAATGCCCGAAAGGCGGATTGCCTAAGTCATGTGCCAGGCAGGCGGCCGATACGATTGAGCCGATTTCCGGCAGGAAGGAACTTTCCAGTTCCGGTTGGCGTTCCAGGATTGCTTTGGCTACATCGTTCCCCAAAGACCGTCCTACGCAAGATACTTCAAGGCTGTGCGTCAGTCGGTTGTGTACGAAGATACTACCGGGCAGCGGGAATACCTGTGTTTTGTTCTGCAGGCGGCGGAACGGTGCGGAAAATATGAGGCGGTCATAGTCCCGTTGGAACTCGGAGCGGTTCTCTTGCCGTTCTTCGTGAAATTCTTCCATTCCGAAGCGTTTGGCTGATATTAGTTGCTTCCAATTCATCATTTTATTTACTATTTGGCTGATTACAATTTGCAAATTGGTTGTTACCACATTATTTAACTGCAAACTTAACTAATTTTCAGTTCAAAATGTGTATTTTCGCCCGTTAAATAGTAAATGTGCATTTATGAACGTTCAAGTTATCAATAAATCGAAGCATCCGCTTCCGGCTTACGCCACTGAGTTATCTGCAGGAATGGATATCCGTGCTAATCTTTCTGAACCTATCACATTGGCGCCATTGCAGCGTTGCCTGGTGCCGACAGGAATCTATATTGCTCTTCCACAAGGATTTGAAGCTCAGGTTCGTCCCCGTAGTGGGCTGGCCATCAAAAAGGGTATTACCGTGCTCAACTCTCCGGGAACGATTGATGCGGACTATCGTGGAGAAGTCTGCATTATTCTGGTCAATCTTTCCTCCGAACCTTTTGTGATCGAGGACGGGGAACGTATCGCCCAGATGGTGATCGCCAGACATGAGCAGGCGGTATGGCAGGAAGTGGAAGTGCTGGATGAAACAGAACGCGGAGCAGGGGGCTTCGGACATACAGGACGAGGATAAGTACCATAAAAAGAGAAAATGAACAAGAAAAATAGTATATGGCTTTTGGTTGCTGTATGGACATTGGTTTCGTGCGGAACGGTGAAAAGTACAAGGGAAAAGCCAGCTGTCGCTTTGGCGCAGTCTTCATTAACGCCCGAACAGCAGCGAAAATATGATTATTTCTTTCTGGAAGCTATGCGCCTGAAAGAAAAGAAGGATTATGCGTCCGCTTTCGGATTATTGCAGCATTGTCTGGATATTCATCCGAATGCGGCTTCTGCGCTTTATGAGGTTTCGCAGTATTATATGTTCCTTCGTCAGGTGCCGCAAGGGCAAGAGGCGCTGGAAAAGGCTGTGGCGAATGCGCCGGATAACTACTGGTATAGTCAGGGACTGGCATCTTTGTATCAACAGCAGAACGAACTGGATAAGGCTGTCACCCTGTTGGAACAGATGGTGGTACGTTTTCCTGCCAAGCAGGACCCGCTTTTCAACCTTTTGGACCTGTATGGCCGACAAGAAAAGTATGATGAAGTCATCTCTACTTTAAACCGTCTGGAAAAGCGTATGGGTAAGAATGAACAGTTGTCCATGGAGAAGTTTCGTATTTACCTCCAGATGAAGGATGACAAGAAAGCATTTCAGGAAATAGAAAGTCTGGTGCAGGAATATCCGATGGACATGCGTTATCAAGTCATCTTGGGGGATGTATATCTTCAGAATGGCAAGAAACAGGAGGCTTATGACGTTTATCAGAAGGTGCTGGCGGCGGAACCCGATAATCCGATGGCTATCTTCTCGATGGCTTCTTACTATAAACAGACAGGGCAGGAAGAACTCTACCAACAGCAGTTGGATACACTGTTGCTGAATAAGAAGGTGACTCCTGATACCAAAGTGGGCGTCATGCGTCAGATGATTGTGGAAAATGAACAGGCCGATAAGGACAGTACGCAAATCATCGCTTTGTTTGACCGGATCATGAAGCAGGAACAGGATGATCCTCAGATTCCGATGCTTTATGCGCAATATCTGTTGTCCAAGAAGATGGAGTCGGAGTCGGTTCCCGTCTTGGAACAGGTGGTTGACCTGGACCCTACCAATAAAGCTGCCCGTATGATGCTGATCGGTGCTGCGGTAAAAAAAGAAGATTATAAGCAGATTATCAAAGTCTGCGAGCCGGGTATTGAAGCGACTCCGGATGCGCTGGAATTTTATTATTATCTGGCTGTTGCCTATAATCAGGCGGAGAAACCGGATAGTGTGATAAGCATCTGCAAGAGAGCGCTGGAACATACGACGGCTGACAGTAAGAAAGAAACCGTCTCGGAGTTCTACTCTATTTTGGGGGATATGTATCATACGCAGAAGCAGATGAAGGAGGCTTATGCTGCCTATGACTCGGCACTGGTCTACAACCCTTCCAATATTGGCGCACTGAACAACTATGCCTATTACCTGTCAGTAGAGCGTCGTGATCTGGATAAAGCGGAAGAAATGAGCTACAAGACCGTAAAGGCTGAGCCAAATAATGCCACTTATCTGGATACGTATGCCTGGATTCTCTTTGAAAAGGGGAATTATGCGGAAGCTCGCATTTACATCGATAACGCCATGAAAAGTGAGGGCGGTGATGAGAGTGATGTAATTGTAGAACATTGCGGAGATATCTATTATATGACCGGAGATGTGGACGGCGCGCTTACCTACTGGAAGAAAGCACTGGAAATGGGTAGTGAGTCGAAAACATTGAAACAGAAAATAGAAAAGAAAAAATACATTGCAGAATGAAGAGAATCGCTTATTTTTTGTTGATTGCAGTCGTATTGGTAGGTTGTAAGAGTTCAAAGCGTCTGACGGCGACAAAGGTGCCGGAAGTTACTGCTTCTGAAGCTGCTATTCCCAGCTATCTGGCTTCCAGACTTCAGCTGACGATTCCGAGTAAAGGCGGAAGTATGTCAGTGGGCGGTACTATGAAGATGAAGAGCCGTGAACGGGTACAGATTTCCTTGCTGATGCCTATTCTCCGTACGGAATTGGCACGCATCGAGGTGACTCCTACTGAAGTATTATTCGTCGACCGGATGAACAAGCGGTTTGTACGCGCAACCAAAAAAGAGCTGAAAGAAATATTATCGAAGAACGTAGAGTTCTCCCAATTGGAGAAATTGCTGACTGACGCTTCTAAACCCGGAGGAAAGACTGAACTATCCGGGAAAGACTTGGGAATCCCCAAACTGGAGAAAGCGAAAGTACAACTCTATGATTTTTCGACCAAAGAACTTTCGATCACTCCGACAGAAGTTACTTCCAGATACCGTCAGGTTTCTTTGGAAGAATTAATGAAAATGCTGGTAGCTTTATTATGATAAAACGTCTCTTTGTAATTCTGGTAAGCAGCCTTTGGCTGGCAATTCCGCTTTCTGCTCAATCGAACAAGCTGATTCGTGAGCTGGAAGGTAAGCGCGGTGCACTGCAGAAGCAGATCGCCGAGACGGAGTCGATTTTGCAGAATACAAAGAAGGACGTAGGCAGTCAGTTGAACGGACTGGCGGCACTGACGGGACAGATTGAAGAACGGAAACGATATATCCTTGCGATCAATAACGATGTGGAGACTATCGAACGCGAATTAGTGTCATTGGACCGGCAACTGAACAGTCTTGAAAAAGACCTGAAAGAGAAAAAGAAGAAGTACGAAGCATCTGTTCAGTACCTCTATAAGAATAAATCGATTGAAGAGAAACTGATGTTTATCTTCTCCGCCAAGAACCTGGGACAAACGTACCGTCGTATGCGTTATGTGCGTGAATATGCCACCTACCAGCGTCTGCAGGGAGAGGAAATATTAAAGAAGCAGGAGCAGATACGGAAGAAAAAAGCGGAACGCCAGCAAGTGAAAGCCGCCAAAGAGGGACTGCTGAAAGAACGTGAGAACGAAAAGGCGAAACTGGAAGCTCAGGAGAAAGAGAAGCGCACACTAGTGGCTAATCTGCAAAAGAAACAGAAAGGTCTGCAAAGCGAAGTGAACAAGAAGAGACGGGAAGCCAATCAACTGAATGCCCGTATCGATCGGTTGATTGCAGAAGAAATAGAACGCGCCCGCAAACGTGCCGCGGAAGAAGCCCGCCGCGAAGCGGCAGCCCGCAAGAAGGCGGATACAAATGACAAAGGTGCCTCCGAAACCGGAACGGCTGCCAAACCGAAGTCGGAGCCATTGGACGCTTTTACGATGAGCAAGGCAGATCGTGAACTGTCCGGTAGCTTTGTTGCCAACCGTGGGAAACTTCCGATGCCTATATCCGGACCTTATATCATAACCAGCCGCTATGGACAGTATTCCGTTGAAGGACTCCGTAATGTGAAGCTGGATAATAAAGGAATTGATATACAAGGAAAGCCGGGGGCACAAGCCCGTGCCATCTTTGATGGTAAGGTAGCAGCCGTGTTCCAGTTGAACGGACTATTTAACGTCCTCATCCGGCATGGTAATTATATTTCCGTTTACTGTAATCTGTCTTCCGCTTCGGTGAAATCCGGCGATACGGTGAGTACGAAGCAGTCTATCGGACAGATATTCTCTGATGGCGCGGATAACGGACGAACGGTACTGCATTTCCAGTTACGCAGAGAGAAAGAAAAGTTGAATCCGGAACCCTGGTTGAATCGTTAATCTAAACATAAGACACACTTGGTATGAAGTTAACAAAGATACTGATACTTTTACTGGCCTTCTGGCTCGAACCATTGTCTGCATCTCCCTATTTCTCCTTCAAGAAATATCAGGTGGAAGATGGCTTGTCACATAATACGGTATGGTGTGCTATACAGGATAGCTATGGATTTATCTGGCTGGGCACCAGTGACGGACTGAACCGTTACGACGGTCGGGGCAATAAAGTTTATCGGAATGTATTGAACGATAAATTCTCATTGGAGAACAACTTCGTTGAGGCACTGATTGAAGAAGATCAGAATATATGGGTTGGAACGAACTCCGGACTGTATATCTATGACCGGGCAACGGACCGTTTCTCCTATTTTGACAAGACTACTCAGTATGGCGTATACGTCAGCAGTGAAATCAAGAAGATTGTAAAGACGGAGAACGGACTTCTCTGGATTGCCACCTTGGGGCAGGGACTTTTTATTTATGATCCCAAGACCGAAGTGTTGACTCAGAATAGTATTCAGACCTCTTTTGTCTGGGATGTCTGTCAGAGTTACGATAAGAAGAAGGTGTATGTTTCTTCGCTACAGGAAGGACTGCTTTGTTTCGATGAAAACGGCAAATTTCTGCAATCATACCGAGTCTCATCGGACGTGAACTCTTCCGATAGTTACAAAATAAACTGTGTACTCGATGTAGAGGGAGAAGTATGGCTGGGAGCAGGCAACAATTTGTTGGGGAGATTGAACCGGCAGACCGGAACGGTTGAGAATTACATGGCTCCTTCATTGAACTTCGGGGCAGTTCGCAGCCTGCTGAAATATACGGAAAATGAACTGCTGGTAGGCACCGATAATGGACTCTATCTATTCAACCGCGAGTCGAAAACCTTCCTCCGTGCAGATAATCCGGCTGATCCGCGAAGTCTGAGTGATCAGACTATAAACGGCATGATGTGGGATGCGGAAGGTGCTCTGTGGGTATTGACGAACTTGGGAGGTATCAACTATATGTCCAAGCAGACCAAGCGTTTCGATTACTATTCACCCGCCTATCTGTCGGGGATAGCGGGAGCAGGAGAGGTGGTAGGCCCATTCTGTGAAAATAAAGACGGAAATATCTGGATTGGTACTCAGAGTGGCTTATATTTCTTCAATACCGTTACACGGGAGCTTTCGGAATATCATATCGGTGGTGTAAAGAGTCAGAAATATGATATTCGCTCTTTGATGTTAGACGGCGATTGTCTTTGGATCGGTACGTATGCGGAAGGAATACGTGTGCTTAATCTGCGTACCGGTTCGATAAAGGAATATACACACTCGCGCGGAATCCCCAATACCATTTGCAGCAATGACGTACTATGCATATATAAAGACCGGAAAGGGGAAATCTTCGTCGGAACAAGCTGGGGCTTATGCCGGTATAATCCTGATGCCGATAATTTCATGACAATCACCAGTATCGGTTCCATGATTTCCGTGGGCGATATATATGAGGATATGTATAACAACCTGTGGATTGCAACGACCAACAGCGGCGTGTTCTCCTACAATACCCTGAGCGGACACTGGAAACATTTCCAGCACGAACGGGAAGATTCGACCACCATTACCAGTAATTCGGTGATTACGGTATTTGAAGATAACAAAGGCGTGATGTGGTTTGGCACGAATGGGGGAGGATTATGCTCCTTCGATCCCAAAACAGAGGCATTTATTGAGTTTGATTCTGCGCTTCCCAATAAGGTGATCTATTCTATTGAACAAGATCAGACAGGAGATTTCTGGATATCCAGCAATGCAGGGATATTTAAGATTAATCCGATTTCTAAAGCTCATTTCCGACAGTTTACGATTAATGATGGTCTGCAGGGAAATCAGTTTATGGCACGTTCTTCTTTAAAGTCTTCTGAAGGTAAACTATATTTTGGCGGAATCAACGGCTTTAATGTTTTCCAGCCGGAACGTTTTGTGGATAATTCCTACATTCCTCCGGTATATGTGACTGATATCCGTTTATCCTACCTGAATGACGAACAGGAAGTGAAGAAGTTGCTTCAACTGGGGAAACCGATTTATATGGCTGACAAGATAACCTTGTCTTATGAAAATAATAGTTTCACGATTCGTTTTGTGGCGCTAAGCTATGAAGACCCGGCACGAAACCGATATTCCTATATATTAAAAGGAGTAGATAAAGAGTGGATTACCAACTCCGAGAACAACTCTGCTTCTTATACCAATCTGCCTCCCGGAGAATACGAGTTCGAAGTGCGTGGCTCCAATAATGACCATCAGTGGAACGAGAAGACGACTACTCTGCGGGTAGTGATTACTCCCCCTTGGTGGCGTAGTTCTTTCGCCTATTTTATTTATATTCTCCTGTTGATGGGCTGGATTGTCTGGATTGCATGGCGCTGGAATCTTCGCGTGAAGCATAAGTACAAACGCCGGATGGAGAAATATCAGATTGCTAAAGAACAGGAAGTTTATAAATCAAAGATCGGCTTCTTCATTAATCTGGTACATGAGATACGTACCCCTCTCAGTCTGATCCGATTGCCTCTTGAAAAGTTGCAAGAGATAGAACATGAAGGAAAAGAAGCTAAGTATCTGTCTGTAATAGATAAGAATGTAAACTATCTTTTAGGGATTACCAATCAGCTGCTCGACTTCCAGAAGATGGAAAACGGAGCTTTGCAACTGAATCTGGTAAGTTGCGATATTAAGGAAATAGTGAATGATGTATATAGTCAGTTCACCAGTCCTGCCGAGTTAAAGGGAATTGAACTGGTATTGACTCTGCCCGAGCAGGAACTGGTATCAATGGTCGATCGGGAAAAGTTGAGTAAGATACTGGTGAATCTGATGGGCAATGCGATAAAATATGCCCGTACGCGTATCGATTTGAAACTCGTGACAACTGATGCGGGATATGAGATATATGTGAGTGATGACGGTCGTGGAGTACCGGATGCCCAAAAGGGAAAGATATTTGAAGCCTTCTACCAAATGCCGGATGATAAAGTCGCTACCGCCACAGGTACCGGTATCGGACTGGCTTTTGCGAAATCTCTGGCAGAAGCCCATCAAGGCAGCCTGCGCCTTGAAGATAACGAACCGCAAGGTTCCTCGTTTATATTATCTCTTCCTTTAAACGAAAAGAAGGCAGAAGAAGCTGCTGATATCGTTGAGGTTCATTCCGAAAACGAAGGTTCGGCAGAGAATATTCCTTCAGAGTTCTCCGGAAAGAAATTCACCGTATTGCTGGTAGAAGATAATGTCGAACTGTTGAATCTGACGCGTGACTCGTTGGTTGCCTGGTTCCGTGTGCTGAAAGCTCCGAATGGTCGTGCGGCACTTGAGATACTCGAACAGGAGAGTGTAGACGTCATCGTCAGTGATGTGATGATGCCGGAAATGAACGGGCTGGAACTCTGTAGCAAAGTGAAATCGGAAATCGACTATTCACATATTCCGGTCATCTTACTGACGGCAAAAACGACGCTGGAATCTAAGGTGGAAGGACTGGAATGCGGAGCCGATGTGTATATTGAGAAGCCATTCTCTATCAAACAACTGCATAAGCAGATCGAGAACCTGCTCCGGTTGAGGCAGTCTTTCCATAAGCTGATGGTTAGTTTGTCCGGGAATGCCAATCAGGCCTCGGCAGAACTTGCGATGACTCAGAGAGATTGTGAGTTTGTTGCCAAGATACAGGAAGTGATTGCCGACCAGTTGGCAGACGAGAATTTCTCCATCGATACTCTTGCAGAGCAGATGAACATGAGCCGTTCCAACTTCTATCGGAAGATAAAAGCATTGTCGGGAATGTCGCCCAATGATTATCTGAAGGCCCTCCGTATGAATAAGGCAGCTGAGTTAATTCAGGGCGGTACACGTATTTCCGAGGTTGCGGCACAGGTTGGATTCACTTCCTCCTCTTATTTTGCCAAGTGTTTCAAGGCACAATATGGAGTTCTCCCGAAGGAATATGTCAATCAGTTGTCTGCTTCCGATACAGCGGCAGAAAGCACTCCGGATGCTGATTCTACCATTTGATTTGTCATCAGATGTATGAAAGAAGCATGCAGGGCTTGACAAACCGTTTTTTATGTTGTATATTTGTAAGTGAGAACCGGAAGTAAATTCGATAACATTGATAATATAGACGAAAAATGAGTAATAATAAGTACAATATAATAACAGATTGCAAGCGTTTCCATTTCGGATAATGCTTGCCGGATAGTCTGATACAAGCTAAGGGCTGCGATTCTTTATGGGAATTGCAGCCCTTTTTGTTGCTTAAAATTAATATTTGTTGCTGAAATAACGATGCTCGGGTTTATAATAAACTTGGGGGACGTTTATAATAAACGATGAACGAATTTATTAATAAATGATTCGGAAGAAGTATATAAACGGTTAATATATTTCGTGTGAAAGTGTGTAATGATGCCAAGAAACTTTCTGTTTTTATTATTAATGGGTAGTTTGTCTTTACATTCTCTTTTTTCTGTTTTCCTGTCATCAGCAGGATGTGTCACGATGTAATGACGAGAATGATATTCCAAACTTAATTTTTATTTTCGCTTTATTAACTATTAATGAAAAAAAAGTCTTTTCTTTGTATCATCTTAAAAATGAAACTATGAGAATCAATTTATGTTTGTTATTATTCCTTGTTTTGCTGAACATCTCTTGTAATTCCAAACGGGCGGGAAAAAAAGAAGATGTTGAAAAAGATACTTATGCCAATCCATTATTTATGGAAGGGGCTAATTCAAGCGCGATTTACCATAATGGTAAATATTATTATACCCATGAAACTAATGAGCAAATATATCTGTGGGTAACCACCGATATTACCGATATGGCTCATTCCACTTGTAAAGAGGTCTGGGTGCCTAAAGATCCTTCGAATAGCCATAACCTTTGGAATCCGGAAATACGGAATATCAATGGTAAATGGTATATCTATTTTGCTGCCGATGATGGAAATACAGATAATCATCAGATTTATGTGATTGAGAATGATTCTCCTGACCCTATGCAGGGAGAGTTTCGCATGAAAGGAGCGATCATGACCAATCCCGATTGGAACTGGGGAATACATCCCTCAACTTTTGAACATAAAGGGGAGCTTTATCTTCTATGGTCCGGGTGGCCTAATCGGAGGATAGGCAGTGAAACACAATGCATCTATATTGCCCGCATGGAAAACCCCTGGACATTGGCTACGGAAAGGGTTCTGATTTCGAAGCCGGAGTATGAATGGGAACGGCAGTGGGTAAATCCGGATGGCGGGCGGACTGCTTATCCGATTTATGTAAATGAAAGCCCTCAGTATTTTCATTCCAAAGATAACCGGACTGTCATTGTCTATTATGCGGCAAGCGGTTGCTGGTCTCCTTATTATTGTACCGGAATGTTGACTGCCGACGCGGATAGTGACTTGCTGAATCCGGCTTCCTGGAAGAAGAGCCCCGTTCCTGTATTTCAACAGAGACCGGAAGATGGAGTGTATGGCCCGGCTAACCTTTCCTTTCTTCCTTCGCCTGATGGAACGGAATGGTATATATTGTATCAGGCAAGAAGTGTTCCTAGCGGTAATACGGGAGAGTCGGAAAGTCGCAATCCACGATTGCAGAAGATAGGATGGGATGCTGATGGAATGCCGGATTTGGGAGTCCCTTTACCGGTGAATACTCCGTTACCTAAACCATCTGGCACAGTTCCAAATCAATAACTCTTTTGGGGAGAAACTCGCTCATTATTAACTCGCGCTGTTTTTGATTTGCTACGAACAGGCTGGTTGAGAGAATCTCACCGGTGGTTCCATCATCCGTTACTACTGTCACTTGTCTTACTCCTTCCAGTGGTTTGCCACTTGAAGGAGAGATAATGTGTTTGCGATCATCCGAGTTGTTTCCGGAGGTGGTTAAACATTCGTTATTAAGGAGTATGGATTGAGTTTTATGGTTTTTTGTAGTACTTGCCTGATCGTCAAAGCTGACTTTCCATCCTGTGCCAACCGGATGATTGCCTAGAGCGAGTACAGAACTGTTTCCCATATTTATTAAGGCATTTGCTATGATGTGAACCTTTAATATTTCTCTTATTTTGTCGAGAGCATAACCTTTAAGAAATCCGGAAAGGTTTATTGTAGTACCTGCTTGTTGAAAGAAGACACTTTGTGCTTCGGGGTATAAATGAATGGAGTGTATGGTATCTTGATTATAATTATCTGAGTGGATAGTAACATCGAAACATCCTAAGGTTTTTTTATGATATTCTGTGCACAATGAAATCATCCTGTAAAGAGACTGACTGATCATAACAGGAGCTGTGGAAGCTCTTTGATTGACTTGCGATAATTCACTGGAAGGGTCATAATAATTTGCAATTCTTTCCAGTTGTCGGAGAGTGTCATATATACTATTAACTACAAGCATTAATTCATTTTCTGATTTCTGGCAGCAGAGTATTATATCTACGCGTGTATGCATGGATAAAAACCAAGCATAAAGCAAACCGTCATCACCATGTGTCTTGTATAAGTGTTGAATTGTATGCTGCATTTTGTTTTATTGAAATATTAAGAGGGCATGCCACTTTGTGCATGCCCTTCTACTCTTGATTTTATGTTAGAAATCGGCTTTTCAGTGCAAGTTATTTCAGCTCTTTGATTTTTACATTTTTAAACCAGACTTCGTCTCCATGATCTTGAAGAAGAATATTGCCTTCTGCGGAATTACCAAAATTAGGCCAGTTTTTATATTTACTGTAGGCAACCAAAGCATTCCACATGTCAGTATTGCGAGTATATTCGATCAGTTTTACCCCATTCAGCCAGTGTTCTACGTGGTTATCTTGCACAATAATGGTGGCGGTATTAAAATCTTTTTTGTTGAAAGGCTTCTTCTCTGGAGCCGGAATAAGATCATATAATGAACCCAACTTTCTGTTGCCTTTTACTCCAAGTTTAGCATCTGGATGTTTGTCATCATCAAGAATTTGAAACTCACAGCCAATAGCAGAGCCTTCTCCTTTGTTCAAATCAGGGTTGACAAAGTATTTAACCCCGCTATTTGCGCCTTCGGTAATCTTGAAATCTACCGTGAGAATGAAGTTTTTATATTTGCGGGTAGTTACGATATCTCCACCATTAGCTGATTCTGCTCCTCCGCTCTTCATCACTTTCAGAATTCCATCTTCCATCTTCCATCCTTTTTCCGGGAAAGCATTCAATTTTGCTCCTCTCCAACCATTGTTGGTTTTACCATCCCAAAGTAGGGCCCAACCCTCTTTGGCTTCACGTGGAGATATGGTGTTGGCAATCATATTTCGTTCGGGCGCTTCTTCCGTTTCAGGTGTCTGGTAACGTTCTACATCCGTTGTACAAATACGGATGTCTTTCCAGCTGACAGTTTTACCTTCTTCGGAAGCATTACCTATTGCGTGTACTTGCAATGCAATAAATCCGCTAGGTGTCATATCATCCCAGATATTGGCACAAGGTACTCCATTAATCCAGGTACGGATAGAATTTCCGATAGCTTCAATCCTGGCTTTATTCCATGCATTGTTTTTAAAAGCGGTTTTTGCAGCCGGATTCAAAGTCAGTGGATACAACCAGTTTCTGCGTGCTTCATCATAGATACCTCCTGACCAAGCTCGCTTAGACGGGTCAATTTCAAACTGATAACCGTGCACACGACCATTCTGATAATCTTTCTTGCTTTCACTACGAAGTTGTACTCCTGAATTTAATCCGTCATCAATTTTGAAATCAAATTCAAGTATGAAGTCTCCATAGTTCTTGGTTGTTGCCAGAAAAGTATTTGGAGTTCCCATTTTAGAAATACCCACAATGGCACCATCTACGATTTTATACTCGGCTTTGCCATTTAGTTTTTTCCATCCTTTCAGGTTTTTGCCGTTGAAAAGAGGTTCCCAGGTCTGCGCAGATAATGAAGCCGCACAGAATAAAAGTAAAGTAAATAAGAAGTTCTTTTTCATTTTTAATGTTATTCTTAGTAAATTGTTTATAGCTGGTTTAATGGGTGGTTATGTTCATTTATAATTTATAAAATTCGTCCCAACCTTTGCGTGGAGGTATCCCTGTCAGCATTGCATTGGCAAACTCGTTATTTGTAATTTGTTTGGTACGGCTGTCGAAGAACAGCTGAGTGTTGAGGCGTTGAGCCATTACACCAAGTGAGAATACCTGACTTAGCACTCCATTGATTTCGAATGGAGAACGTGTTTTTTCTATACCGTTACATGCCAATAAAAAATTCTCGAAATGATTGGACGGGCTCTTTGGTATTTGGGGTAGCTTGTCTGCCATCTCTTTGGCTTTTTCTTCGGGAATGATGGATAAGGTACTTCCATGACTTCCTCCTTTAAATGTCAGGTCTTTTGTATAAATGATCTTTCCAGGATTCAATTTGGCGGCCGGAACATCTCCTTGGTTAGTCGTGGGGATATTAGGGTCTAATCCTGATACTCCGTAACCGGCAGGAATAGGAGGGAGGTTGTCTAGTCCGTCATACCAGGTGATATCTACGGGTGGCATCCCTTTGCGTTGTGGGAAGCGGAAAAGAATAGTGGAAGAATAAGGAAAGAAATAATCATTATGCCCTTTTTCATGCAATAAAGTTACTTCATAGGGCAATCCTAATTCCAAAAACTCATGAACGGTATCCAGAATATGTGCTCCCCAGTCTCCTAAAGCTCCCATTCCGAAGTCATACCAACAGCGCCATTCTCCCTGATGATATTTTTCATTGTATTCATGATATGGAACAGCGCCGAGCCATGTATCCCAATCCATGTCTTTCGGAAGTTGCTGTCCTGAGGGGAGTTTATAAATGTTTGTATCCCATTTATGCCAACGCCGTACGTTATTCATGTGTGCAGTGACGGCGGTCACGTCTTTAATAATTCCGGCATCCATCCAAGCTTTGAACTGGAAGTAGTTTGCTTCAGAATGTCCTTGGTTTCCTACTTGTGTAGCCAGATTAGGACGTTTGAGCGCTGCTTGCATCAAAAGTTCCGCTTCATAGAAAGTACGTGCTAACGGCTTTTCTACATATACGTGTTTGCCAGATGCCAAAGCTAGCATGCTAATCGGAAAATGAGAGTGATCTGGTGTAGCAATTGCAACGGCATCAAATTCTTTTCCCGCTTTATCAAACATCTGGCGGAAGTCTCTGAACTGTTTTGCTTTGGGATACATGCCTATTACCTTTTGTGTATGTTTGGCACCCATGTCTACATCACAGAGGGCAACTACTTCTACCATGCCGGTCCGGGCAAAATCTTCAATAATTTGCTGCCCGCGGTTACCGATACCTACATAAGCTATCTTCACTTTTTCGTTTTTGTTTTTTGAAGATGACAATGTTTGTGCATTCAATATTTCACCAGCTCCTGCTGCCAGTCCGGCAGAAGCCATTGTCATTGTTTTCAGGAAATCTCTTCGTGTTACCATAATTTCTTCATTGATATTGATTAAGTATTCTGTTGATTATATGTTATAAATCTGTTATTATTCTTTTTTCTTTTTGAATAGTGCTGTTATGCCATAAAAGAGGATACGTAAAAGGCTCCAGATGATATATAGCGCTACAGAAAATATGAGCACATAAAAAAATGAAGTTATCATCTCCGTCAAAGGAGTATTATACGTAAATATAGAGTATAAATTGACCAAATTGGCAATAATAAAACACAGGAACAGTGTAATCAACTCTGTTTTCTTTCGTCGAGCGGTCAGGATTGTATCTTTCATACTGCTTCGGATGTTTTTGATTGATGATTCAGATAATTAATTTTGTATTCATCAGGGAAATATAGTGTTTTTTCTTCCTGTAACGCTTGGTGACCCAATAGGCAGAGCATACTCGCATAATATCCTTCTTCCGCGATTCTTGCGGGTTGTTTGCGAGTAATAACAGCTTCTACAAAAGCTTCCAATAACAAAGAAGTGCCATCGCTCTTAGGACGTTCTCCGAGGATTAATTCTCCTTTGTTTTCGTTAGCCGTTTCCGGAGCCCAACTGGTACCTGCGAAAGGCAGAGTGTCAAATAATTTATTTTCCCAGTCGTTTATCATTTGCAGAAAACCGGGTGCCGGCGGGATACTTTCAAAGTAATATTTACCTTTTTCTGGTTCAACAGTTCCGAGATTTCCCATGATTTGCTCTTCCAAACCATAAAATTGATTGGAAATAACAGAATCGAATGTCATTTTTACGCCATCATCGAATATATATAGGCAACTTACATTGTCGTATACTTCCCGACCGTCTTTCCAGTATGTAATAGCTCCATGTCCCATCACTTTCTCTGGGAGTTTATTCAATGCCCAACTTCCTATTTGTAATTGATGGCAGGCCAGTTCCGTCATTAGTCCTTTTGAATATTCTTTATAGAGTCGCCAGTTAATTTGTCGTTCTAAATTAGCAGAAGGAACTGGGCGTCTCCAGTCTCCATTTCTGTACCAGAATGTGCGGATCGCATTTATTTCTCCAAATGTGCCGGCATGAATCATTTCCATAGCTTTGATATAACGAGGATCGAACAGACGCTGTTGACCTGTGAAGAATATTTTTCCCGTACTACGATGTTTATTGTACATACGGAAACATTCTTCCATTGTAAAACCAATTGTTTTTTCACAGAATACATGTTTACCGGCATCAAAAGCATCCATTACAATTTTACAGTGCGAACTGAGAGGAGTCGCTACAAGTATAGCATCTATGTTGTTGTTTTCCAATAGCTCACGATAGTCACCATATACTTTTGCTTTGGGAGCAAGCTTCAATGCTTCATCTATCGAAGGCTGGTAAATATCGCAAAGTGCTACGATATCAACTTTAGGATTTTGGACTAAAAAGCTCATAAGGAAGCGACCTCGTGAGCCTGGTCCAATAACCCCCAAACGACATTTTTCATTGGAGGTGTTCACGGCTTCTGAAAAGGCAGAAAGCCAGGGACTTGCTGCAAGAAGAACTCCAGCTCCGGTCATTCCGATATTCTTCAGAAACTCTCTTCTGCTAATTTGCGTATGTTTCATTTTGAAGTTATTTGATTCTCAGTATTTTATTCTGTATGCAAATATAGAAAGAAGAGTAAACTTTCTATAAAATTCACTCTTCTTTTTATTAAAATTGGCATTTACCATTCAATTGCCTGATCTTCGTCTGGTATTTGAGTATTTATTTTACGTTCCATCGTTAGAGATCCCTTTACAACATATTCAAGCGGATAACCCGGAACTGAAGTATAATCTGTAAACTCATATTCCAGATTGTTGATTGTTACGTAAATATGTTTTAGGTAAGGTCGTGTAGCATCCATCTCTTCTTCAACCGTATAGGAAGGTTGCCCTTTCACTACCAGATTTATGTCCTCATTATCAGAAGAAATCTTCAGCTTACGTGTTTGAAGATCTATTTTCTCTTCTGTAAATTCAAATTTAATTTTGTAATATTTCCGATCCAAGCGGTCAATGTCTATAAGGCCCGCATAGAAAAATATAGTTTTGTCATCTATTACATAAGAAGTATGGTATTCCGGAACTATAGCCTCTTTTTCGTTTCCTTTAAAATATACTTTATACGCAGTAGCACTATATTGCCCGGAATAATCATTGAATGGGGAAATACGTAACATCGCCCTCCTATAAAATTTGCGGGGATTGGCCTGGTAGTTGTGTGATGGATCGTTGCTCTGAATAGCTAACGGCAATACCCATTTGTCTACCTGATCTAAATCTTTCAGGGCAAAATCGATAGGCAGTAAGCTTGTACATTCGCCTGCCGGTATCTGTACTGTTTCCGGGAACTCGTAATACTTGTTTTCCAACGGTTTAAAGAAAAGTTCTTTACGGCTGCCGAAATGTTCAAC
Organism: Bacteroides sp. B1-V-101; assembly: GCF_023656585.1. Lineage (NCBI taxonomy): Bacteria > Pseudomonadati > Bacteroidota > Bacteroidia > Bacteroidales > Bacteroidaceae > Bacteroides > Bacteroides sp. B1-V-101. Next base: position 84,740 of record NZ_JAMOKH010000021.1, read on the forward strand.
ATTCAACACATCCAATGTGTCAAGATCCAATCCCACATGCACATTCAAGTCTTTGGAATTCATGGTTGACCCGCTGACTATCAATGGGAGTTGGTATGTTACTTTCCCTTCCGGCTTGTAACGTATGTAAATAGGAGTTACTCCTTGTGCGTTGACTGGTGCCTTGAAAGATACCATTTGCACATATTGTTCAGATTCCCATTCATTATTGCATGACGCACATACTATCAGTACAGTCATGGCTAAGAGTAAATAATATATCTTTTTCATTTTTTTCAAGTTTATAAGATTATTCCGGATAAGTCCAGCCTGGATTTTGAGTTAAACGTTTGTTGCGCTTTAATTCAGTATGATTGATTGGCCAAAACCACATTTTGCGTGAGAAGGTTGTTGGTAATGAAGGTACTGCTACCGGTGTATGGAATACATCTGCCATTTCTTTAGTTGCTAAAGTGTTACACCCATAAATTGGAGTTGATTCTTCTACCGGAGCATCTAGCCAACGACGTAAATCAAAATAGCGATGTCCTTCTCCCATCAATTCAATCTGACGTTCACGTTTTAACTTTTTGCGGAATTCGATAGGGTCATCATATTCTTCTTGGGTATAATCAGGAACTCCTGCACGAATACGTATAGGACGAATTCCTTTTTTCATTTCATTGATATCGCGTTTGATCATATGAGTCTTATTACCATCCCAAGAAGGTATGTCGTATTGCCCGTTTAATTCGTTCAATGCTTCGGCATAAATCAACAGAACTTCTGCATAACGGATAGCCGGTTCTACTTTCTTTTTAATAAGTTCTTCATTGTTGTCTCCTTTACCCATATCATCCGGGTGTACAAATTTTTTAACTCCAATGCCGGTACGTAACCAAAACATCGAGTTTGTATACCCATTACCGTCTCCACGGTAATAGAAGACTTGTATGTTTTGAGGTTCTCCTGCATTTTTATTGCTGTTCAACAAATTCCAAACATCACCATTGTAGGCTACTGAAGCATAGAAACGGGGCTCACGATTAGCATACTGTAAAGAGACGCCTTCTGACAAAGGTTTGTAACGACCTGCTTCTACGTCTTCTTTCGTCACATAGCCGGACATGCGTTCCGAACCGTCGCCGCGGTTGATTTCTTTATCTTTACCGGGACAATCAGTTCCATCATTCATATAATATGCGTCACATTGTTTCTGTGTAAGTCCGTGTGTATTCCATCCTTTAGCAACACGTGGTAGCTGATGTATTACCATGTTATTAATGCTCTGGTCACCAGTATTCTGCCCACGGGTAAAAATTAATTCTTTATTCTCAAAAGCACTGACTGTTCCGTTGAATATAGCACGATAAGATTCGAACGGATCGATGTCTTTCCACCCATTCGGCCAAGCTTGTTCTGAGAATTCAGGGTGGTATGGAGGAGCAATCGTTGCAGGAAATGCAATATCCCCTTTGTCTGTAGCATAAGAAACAAACAGCGTGTAACGGTTCAATTCTATCACATCCTTGGCAGCGGCAGCAGCTTTCGCCCACTTAGATTCATCGTAAGCTTCTGGTAACAGTCGATTACCTTGATCATCTACCAGTTCTGAAGCAATATCAGCAGGCGTTTGTCCATTCATTAATGGGCTGGCAGCATATAGCAGAACTTTGGCACGAAGAGCTAATGCCGCACCACGGGTGGGGCGAGCTATTTCTTGTATTGCACGGTCTAAAGGGAGAGCTTGCGCAGCCAGAACTAATTCATTTGTGATATAGGCCACACATTCGTCATACGTATTACGCGGTTGTGCTACTGCATCATAATCTTCCATGTAGTCAATGCCTTGATCCGGCACAATAGGAACAGGACCGAACAAGCGCAACATAATCCAGTAGAAATAGGCTTTCAAAAAGTGCGCTTGTGCTTTGTTGTCAGCAATTTCTTCCGCTGTATATTCCGTATTCATGTCTATATTGTTCAAATATATAGAGGCTTGGCGAATGCCTTTATAACATTTGTTCCAGATTTCTGCACTTTCTCCTGCTAAACCTCCTTCGTTATATTCACCGTTTTTCCATGCTTTATATCGGTCATCTCGATCACCGAAATACATGTCATCAGCAAAACAGAAAGGAACATATCCTTTACTGGCTACATCGAGAAGATGGTTATCTCCCAAAAAGAAGTATGCGCGTGCCAGCCATTTGTCAGAATAAGCTCTGCTTGTAAAAACATCTTCTATTGACATACGCTCATCAAATAGATAATCAGAGTCCAAGTAATCGGAACATGAACTGAGGGTAAATCCTATCCCTATTATAAATGATAAAATAATGTATATTTTCTTCATAATGTCATTGCGTGTATTATAAATTAACGGATATTCCTAAAGATAAATTTTTGCTGAGCGGATATCTCTTTCCATCCGTACTTCCCATTTCCGGGTCCCATAATTTGAATGCAGACCATGTGAGTAAATTGGTGCCAACAAAGAAGATACGGACAGTGTTAAAATGTACCTTATTTACCAGCTGGGTTGGTAGCGTATACCCTACTTCTACAGTCTTTAAACGTAGATAAGACCCGTTGCGTAACCAATAAGTAGATTGCTGATAGTTATTAGAATTAGGTCCGTAGGATAGTCGGGGATATTCAGCATTCGGATTCTCTGTAGCTGGATCACCAGATATATCTGCTGAAATCCAACGATTGGAATTAGCCATCTCTGACAGGACATTTCCCCAGCCATCTCCCAACTTGAACATATGGACTGTTGAGCCATCGATAAAATAAGTTGATTTTCCGGCTCCCTGAAAGTGCAGATTCACATCTAGACCTTTCCAGTTTGCAGCTATTCCGAATCCATAAATAAGATTAGGTTTGGTCGTTGCACCGATTGCGACTTGGTCATTACCGTCAATTTTACCATCACCATTCACGTCTTTATATTTAATATCACCAGGCATTACTTTATAACCATCGAAATCTTGTACCGGACTATTACGGATATCATCATAGTCTTTAAACAACCCTAAAGATATCAATCCTCTTGCTTGATTTACACGATGTCCTTTTTGCATTTTATACCAGTAGTAGTTGTTTTCTTCATCTCTATCTACTATTTCATTTTTGCTATAAGTGATATTACTACGTATTGTTAAGCCAACAGCTCCCAGTTTCTGGCGGAAAGTGAAATGTCCGTCAAAACCTTCAGAAGTCACTTTTCCAACATTGGCACTAGGATTACTTTCTAAACCGACTATCCCCGGCAAATATTCGCGTAACATATAGATTCCTTCGCGTTTCTCATTAAAATAGTCAACAGAACCGGATAATTTGTCATTGAAAAAAGAGAAGTCAATACCGAGGTCATGCTTTGTTGCAATTTCCCATGTAACGTTAGGCGAAGATAAAGAAGAATAGCGCATACCGCCATAATATCTGTCAAACGTGTAATCTCCAAAGTTGTATCCACCAGTGTCTACAGTTTTGTCACCATCTTTTTTAGTCATTGTTTCAATATCATAAAGGTAGGGGAAACGAGTATTTCCCAAATTGTCGTTACCTACTTTACCGTATGAATATCGAATTTTGAACATGTTCATCCATTTAAGATGTTTTTTTATCAAAGACTCCTCAGCTATGTTCCAAGCTCCTGAGATGGCAGGGAAGAAACCAAACCGATGTCCTGCTGCGAAATTCTCCGAACCGGTATATCCGAAATTGAAATCAATGAAATAACGATAATTCCAGTTATAGGTAAATCGTCCTGCCAATCCTTGATTACGTCTGGCAATACCTTGTTTAAGATCGTCTCCAAGGCCTACCGTTTTTATTTTTGAAGACTGGTTATATTTTAATGTTCCTCCTAGATGATGATGTTTGAATCCTCGACTATAATGTAACTCTGCTTCAAAGAATTCATTTCTAAGGCCATCGGAACCGCTCTCTTGAAACATCTTTCTTTCTTCAGCTACACGGTCATAATCGAGGGTTCCGTCTGTTGCGCGGAAACGTTTTGCCTTCCACTGTTCCGGCCATTTTCTGCGGTTAATCCAGTTGTTATTTTCTGTGTCATATCCGAAGCGTCCCACGAATCTAAGTCCTTTGGTGATGAAATCAAGTTTCTGCTCTAAGGTTACATTAGTCTGGATATTATTCTTCCAGTTTTCCCGATAACCAGTCATTGTAGCTTGAACCCATGGATTAAAGCGATCTCCATTGTCATTTCCATAGGCTGGTACGTATCCATTAGAATATAATTTAGGAACCATAATGGCATTATATCCCATAAGAGCTGTCCAAATAGCATCACTGCCAACTCCTGAGTCATTGGCCTTTTGTAATGAACCTGAAACACCGACTTTTAATAGAGTTGATTTAGTGATGTCTATATCTACATTCATGCGGTAATTCCAACGACGAAAATTTGCATTTGTATTGTAATCTTTCAAAGCTTTATCTACTTTGTACATACCTTGTTGGTCAAGATAGCTTCCTGATACATAGTATCGTGCTGTATTACCACCACCGTTCATGCTTAGTGTGGCACGAGTGCTCCATGAACCTTTTCGTAGTAATTCATCTATCCAATTAACATTGGGATATAAATCAGGATCTAGTCCTAAACGGAATATTTCCAATTCGTCCGCTTTATATAGCGGCTCAAGATTACGTGTGATTTTAGCTTCATTTGCCATGGAAGCATATGTGTATCCATCTACAAAGTCAGGAACTTGGGTGAGCATATTGTAGAACGTTTCCGCTTTTGCACTGATATTAATTTTCCCGGCTTTACCGTGTTTGGTTGTGATTAATACTACTCCATTTGCACCTTTGGAACCGTAAATAGCAGTAGCTGATGCATCTTTTAATACGGAAAAAGATTCGACATCTTCTACATTTATTTCATCCAGACTACGTTCGAATCCGTCAACGAGAACTAATGCGGAATTACTGGCTCCGAAAGTTGAAATACCACGGATCCAGAATTCAGAAACACTACCCGGCTTTCCGGAAGTTTGCATCGCTAAGATGCCCGGTACATTACCTGCCAGGGCATTAGCCATAGAACCTGAGGGATTTGCTTTTAAGACATCTACATCCACATTAGTAATAGCACCTGTTACAGTCAATTTCTTTTGGGCACCGGTACCGGTGATTACCACCTCGTCAATCTCTCTAGCACTTGCTTCTTTCATTGTGACATTGACAGTTCGTTGCTCTTTGACTAATACTTCTACTTTTTCAAAGCCTATGTAGGTAAAAACCAACTTGTGGTAGGGTGGCATTTTAATACTGTATTTTCCATTCAAATCAGTAATGGCACCTAAGCCGGGTATATTACTTATTGATACATTAACCCCAATCATGGGCTCTTTATTTGTATCAGTTACGACACCTGTTACTACAATGCTTTCTTGTGCCAAAGCACTGGTAGAAAGTCCAAGCAACAACATGCATATAAATAAAAAGTTTTTCATCATATAAATGTATGTGTTAATCATGTATTATTCTTCGTAGCCAATTTTGCGAATACGGCGGTTTTCACGGTCACCTATAAAGAAACATTCTCTTTCTTCATCGTATACGATTCCTTCAGGATGATTGAAGCGTGCTTCTTGGCGTAAATCACCATCATTATATCCGGAAGTTCCATTACTGCCTCTACCAGCAAATGTCGTTACTCGACCTTGTGGTGTTAAGATACGGATACAGTGGTTTTCTCTATCACAGAAATAAAAGTCATATTCATCGCTGCTCCCTTTGTATGCTGGATTCTTTACGAATGTACCTTGTCGGGGAGCATGCATGCGGGCTTTTTTACCAACTCCATCTACCCAATCTTTGGCACCCTGCTGACCACAAACAATATATGGGGTGGTAAGGCGCTTTGTCTTCCAGTCATAATCAGAACGTAAGATGTAATGTTGATTAACTACTACAATGTATGCATAGTTTCCGCTAGGGTGGAATTGGATATGAAACTCCCATCCACTATCTTGTATCGTAAACAAAGGGGTAGTTTCCTGAGTTGTAAAATCATATCGAAACACTTGACCAGCATTCCATGAATTGAAATATAATTCTCCATTTATAGGATGAGTTTCTGCACCATTACAGTTTTGACCTTTTGTCAATTCTGTTATAACTTTGAATCCTGATTCACGTGTAAGAATATAATTGTTCGGTCTATCATTATTATTTTGGTCATTGGTAATAATCATGCTGTCAGCTTCATGTGTCCAGCAGATGGTACGTACTTTGCTTAATCCACTATATACGGTACTTACATATTCTTTTTCAAAGTCAATCAAACGGGTAGGGTGCTGTTCACCCACTAGATATAAATGATTGTGATTTTTGGGATCAAAGGACAACCAAACAGCACCTCCAAAGCCACCACAATCATCAAAAGGTCCATCTTTTAAATCATATTTGGTGTTTCCATCATACATTGTTCCTAGAAATGTTGTAACAAGCATCTTCTTTTGATATACAAACTTCTCATTGGCTTCTGTATTTGCAATTTCTTCACCTTCATCGTTGAGAATACTTAATTTAATATCTCCATCATAAGCTTTAGCTGGCACAACACAGTAGAGGCTTTTTCCTTTTGCTCCTACAACTTTGGAGTCTTGTCCACCGATAGTTACCTTTATTTTAGAAATATCACTTCCGAAGTTCTCTCCATACAAGAGCATTCGAGTTCCAAGTCCTCCTTCTTTTGGACTGAATTCAGAAATGACAACAGGCTTATTCGGATCAAAATCTCCTGTTGCGTCATCATTATCTTTGCAACTAGCAAAGATAAGTGTAAGTAAAGCCAGTACTACCCATTGAGTGTACTGACAGCAACTTTTGGTCTTACTTTTCATTTTCATAATACATTGGATTTTATTGGTAAAAATATTTGTATTCATTTTTACAGATTATTTGAATTCTTATTCACTAGTACTTTCATCCAATATCCTCCGATTACAGAACGAGCCTTAAAACCAGTCATTTTGCCTGTTTTCGTATCATGCCAATCACTGATGGGTACCCGTGAAGTAGTTTCATTGATATATTTATAGAGAGGATTTATGAACTTTTCAAAAGTAGCCTGATCCGGAGACATAGTTGCAGTCCAAATTATCCAGTCAGACTTAGTATACTCTTTGCGGGAGTCCAATGGCAATCCATAAGGATTCTGTTTCGTCAAATAGTAACTTACTTCCTTGTCGATTACATTATTGGGGAACAAATTCAGATTCCACATCTTGTCCCAAATCATATTATATTTCTGACTCCAGGTATTCTCACGGTCGAAAGCAAGGCGGTAATGATCACCTTCATTTGCCATTTCTTCCCATTTCACCGCCATTTTCTTGGCTATACCTGCATATTTCTCTGCAACATCATATAAACCAAGTATATGCGCCATTTCGCTATATCCGGCTACACCCATGATCGCTTTTACTGAAAGATTGGCATTATGAGCCCAATGACCGGCGAAGTCATCCGTGCATAATTGGTTCTCCGGGTCCTGTCCAAACCGTATATTTCCGGGTTAATACGTTGAATATCAGATTGCTATCCATATGCAGGGTTGTGCTTGTGTTGTACTTATGCGGTATACAATATATTTTAAATGCTATTTTCTTATAGAATTTCTTTGTTATTTTTTAGCTAGTCTCTAATATATCCTCTAACGCTTTAAGGTAAACTATATCAACTTTTCACCTATTCCAGATAGGGGCCATTGGGCACATTTTTAGTTTGCCTTTTTAGAATATTATTAGTCTAATTATGGTTTAAGATTTGTTTATCCAAAGCAAAATACAAATTATGGAGATACTTTATAGTTCATATAGAATCTTTCCTAATAACATCTTGATATTATAATCGAATAGATGGGGTCAAAAGCCTATAAGATAAATAACTATATTTCTGTTGCATGAATGAACCTGTATTCTTTACAATTAGTAAATTATATCTTTTCAGAATATAAAATAGAGTTAATCTTGCAGCAAGTAAGAAGTTTATATTATTGATACTTTGAGATTAATGATCTAGAATAGCTATACTAGTTAGGATATAATTATATATAAATAAGGCTGTTAGAAGTTTATATATATTCAATTTTAATATTCTAAAAATAGAAAGAGACTGTTCTCCAATTGAAGGACAGTCTCTTTTAAAATTAAGCTTAGTTTATTGCATTAGCTACCACTCAATTGCTTGATCTTCATCTGGGATCTGAGTATTGATCTTGCGTGACAAAGTCAGAGTGCCTTTCACATGGTAGCGAACTGATGTTCCTGCAACAGCTGTATAATCAGAATAATAGTAATCAATATTATTAATTATTACATAACGATGTTTCAGATATGGACGAGTTGCATCCATTTCTTCTACAATACGAAAAGAAGCTTGTTTATTAGGATATAGTTCAAAATTCATACCGTTTTCATCCGTGTCGCCTGATAAAGTAACCATTCCACTTTCTCCTTCTTCAAATTTAGCAAATATCTTATATTTTTTTCGATCTGTACGATCTTCGTCAATGTTTCCTGCATAGAAGAAAATCGTATTTTCATCTACGACATAGCCTTTAATTGAATTTTTTGTGATTGAACCATTCTTTTGTTCCTCTTCTTCTGCTTTTTCAGGATCCGTATTATCAGATGCGAGATAATTATTTAACAACGTTCCGGAATAAACTCCTGAATAAGCATTAAATGGATAGATTCTCAATATCGCTTTTGCGTAATTCTTGCGTGGATTTGCTTGGTAATTATATGAAGGATCGTCTACTACGGTTAATGGGAGTACCCATTTCTCTGACATATCAATATTTTTAAAATCAAAATTAATATTCAATAGGCCAACATCATTTCCTGCTTTAACCTCCATAGTTTCAGGAAAAGTCACGTATTTATAGTCTTTCCCCATCATATCTTCATAATATAAATCTGTACGACTCATAAAACGCGAAGCATTTAAAGTATTCAGCGTATCTGCATCGTGAGCAACGTGTACTGTAATGTTTTGCTGATTAGTCAATGAACCGCTTACTATTACTGGAAGTTCGTAATTAGAACGTCCTTCACCTCCTGCAACATATTCTCCTTCTATGTTTTTGCGACTGTATGGAACATAAATTTCAGTTACCCCTTGATCATTTAGTGGTGAACGAAAGCCAATATAGTGTTCATATTGCTCTTCTGCCCATTCATCATTGCATGAAACACTTAATATAGCAGTTGCAAATACTGCGATTAATATATATATATTTTTCATATCTTTAATTGTATTAATAGGATTAATCATAATATGTCCAACCAGGAGCTTGCGTTAGACGTACGTTATGCTTCAATTCATCATGTTTGACTGGCCAGAAGTACATTTTAGGAGCAAATGCAGTTGGAAGGTCAAATGTAGCTACAGGAGTATGAAACTTATCCCGATTGTCTGAGTCCATTATAACATTGCATCCATAAGTCAATACAGTTTCTTCTATTGAAGCATCCTTCCAACGACGAAGATCAAAGTAACGTTTGCCTTCACCCATCAATTCGATCATACGTTCACGTTTCAAGGCTATACGCATGAGTTTCTGTGTTTCATAAGTCGCCGATGAATAATCGGGTAAACCTGCACGAATACGCACCGGATGGATTCCTTTTTGCATTTCTTCTTTCGTACGGCTTATAGTATAGGTTGTGGTTTCATCCCAAGAAGGAATATTGTATGTTGCACCATCTGACAATTCATTTAAAGCCTCTGCATAAAGTAACAAGATATCAGCATAACGAATAGCAGGTTCTGGCTTTTCTGTGTAATTTTTTGGATAGTCAGTTGGTTTTACAAACTTCTTAATACCAATGCCAGTGCGTAAATGATAAGCATTATTCATATATCCATCACCTGTTCCACGATAATAAAACACTTGCCTATTACGATGAGATTCTTGAGGATCATTCAAATAATACCACATTGATCCATTATAAGCAACGGAAACATAAAAACGAGGTTCGCGATTTACATATTGTAAAGAAACTCCCACCCCTGGCTTTTGCTGATCATCAGGCTTTCCGACTTCATACAATCCTCCTAACTCAGGATATTTATTATTTTTGAGGTCTTCAACTGTTGTAAATTCAGTTTCACGAGTACGACTATCTGTACGCTCTTCATATCCAGGAACCCCTGCATACATTGCATTCATACCTCGACAATTACTACCATCTGCCATATAATATGCATCTACCATCTTTTGTGTTAGTCCATGTGTATTCCATCCACCATCTTCTTTAGGCATCTGATGAAGAACTAAACCACTGATATTAAAATCATCACTGTTGGTGTTTTTACTTGATCTTGTGAAAAGTATTTCTGAGTTACTCGCAGCAGATACAGTTCCATCAAATATATTTCGGTAAGACTTCAGTGGATCAATATTAGCCCAGCCATCAGGCCAGTTTTTAGTTGCAAAATCAGGTCCTTCTTGTGGTGTTGGTGGAGTTATAGTAGGACGATCGTGAGGACCATTGTTTGAAGTTGACTTAGATACATGATATAAATCATACTGTCCTGTTTCCATCAGATCTCGACAAGCCGCAGCTGCTTTTGCCCATTTTTCTTCACTATACTCAGGTGACAAAAGACGACGTCCCTGATCATCTACCATTGCTTGAGCAAACTCATCATTATTGCCATTTGCAAGTGGACTAGCAGCAAAGATTAGCGCATAAGCACGTGTTGCTAATGCAGACCCTTTGGTTGGACGGGCTACATTTTCATCATCCATACGTCTATAGTATTGTAGCTCTTTAGCAGCCTGTATCATTTCGGAACTAATAAAATTAGCAACTTCTTCATATGAACTACGTGGAGTTGCAATTTTATCATAACTTTGTGTATAATCTACTCCTTCATCTGGGACTATGGGAACTGGACCATATCTACGTAGCAGTAGCCAATAGTAATAAGCGCGAACAAAACGAGCCTGACCCTTATAATCAAGAATCTCTTCAGCAGTCATTTCTTTATTTATATCAATATTGTGAATAAAGACTGAAGCCTGATAGATACCTTTATAGCATCTTTCCCATGAACCATTCCAATTATTTTCGCCATATTCCCCTAACTTAAATTTCTTATATGATAATTCGTTTTTAGTTGGATCATAAGTTTCATCACGGTCACCATAATACATATCATCTGCAAAACAGAATGGATTAGTTCCAGGATCTTTACTTACTACTTCTGCATTGTCATCTCTCAAGAAAGAATAAGCATATGCCAACCATTCTTCCACACGTTGTTTGTTAGTAAAAACAGATTCGATAGTTGTGCGGTCTTTGAAGTATTTATCCGAATCTAGATAATCAGAGCAAGAAGACATTAGTCCTGCACCTGTTATCATCAACATTAATATACATATTTTTTTAATCATAATCTCATATTTATTTTATAAGTTAACAGTTAATCCCATTGTTACGGATTTAGTTAATGGATATTGTTCACCATTAGTACTACCCATTTCAGGATCCCATAATTTGAAACTTGACCATGTCAATAGATTAGTTCCTGTCATGAAAATGCGGATATTACTAAGATGGAGTTTGTTAACAAACGATTTAGGAAGTGTATATCCAACATCTACATTTTTTAAACGGAAATATCGACCATTACGCATCCAAAAAGTAGAATTTCTGAAATTATTTGAGTTTTCTCCATAACTTAAGCGTGGATAAGATGCATTTGGATTTTCATTTGCTTGTATACCAAGGGTAGCAGCAGTCTCGGAATCTACCCAACGGTCGTCTATTAGATCTGTGAGAATATTTCCCCAATCACCTTCGCTAAAAGCCCTAACAGTTTTTCCATCTATACAAAAGGTTGACTTACCAGATCCTTGAAAATGTAGATTAACGTCAAAGCCTTTCCAAGCAATGGAGGTACCAATACCATAAATCAAATTCGGACGTTTTGTTGCACCAATAGCTACTTGGTCACTATCGTCAATTATACCATCCCCATTGATATCTTTATATTTGATATCACCTGGCTGTACAGCAGTCCAAGTTTGTTTAGGACTATTGCGTATATCATCATAATCTTTAAACAGTCCTAATGCCACCCAACCTTTTTCTTGATCTACACGATAACCACGTTCATACTGATAAGGATAAACTTTATTTTCTTCATCTTTTTCCAATACTTCGTTCTTACTGTATGTCATATTGCCACGAACAGTAAAGTCTACATTACCGATTTTCTCTCTAAATGTGAAATTTCCGTCAAATCCTCTAGAACGTACTTCTCCTACATTAGCTCTTGGTTTACTTTCTAAACCTGTAATAGTAGGCAGAAAGTTTCGAGTCATATAAATGCCCGTACGTTTCTCACTAAAATAGTCTATTGTAGCCGAAAATTTATCATCAAATAAAGAGAAATCCACTCCAATGTCATCCTTAACAGCAATTTCCCATGTTATATAAGGAGATGCTACCTGCGTATAATGTATACCATTGAACTCCCTAGGGTAGGACATGGTTCCCCAATTATATACATTGGTGTTCTTTCCATCGCCATCTTTAATCCAATCAAGAGTATATAGATAAGGGAATCGTACTTGCTTATTGTCCTCTACAAGATTATCATTACCTACTTTACCATGTGAATAACGTACCTTGAACATGTTCAACCACTTTAGATTTTTCTTGATAATTGGTTCCTCTGCAATGTTCCATGCAACAGAAAATGCTGGAAAAAACCCAAATTGATGTCCTACTGCAAAATTTTCCGAACCATTATAACCGAAATTGAAGTCTGCAAAATAGCGATAATTCCAATTGTAAGTAAATCGACCGGCTAAACCTTGATTACGACGGGCAACAGTGTTTTTAATATCCGTACCTACTTCAACCGTTTGTTTTTTGCTATCTTGTGTAAATCTAACCGTTGCACCTAGATGATGTTCATTGAAAGCACGATCCCAACTCATTAGCAAATCCAAAAACTCTCGACGGTCACCTTCTCCACCACTTATTACATACATATCTTTGGCACTATACATTTTATCATAAATGATTTCACCGGTTTCTTGTTTACGTCCATTGGCTTTATAAAGGTCTGGCTGACGAAGACGACGAATATTACTTTTATTATTAGTATCGTATCCGAAACGTCCAATAAAACGTAAACCTTTGGTGATGAAATTAAAGTTTTGCTCTAACGTCACATTTGTTTGAATATTGTTTGTCCATTCCTCATTATAGCCAGTTTGTGTCGCAAATACCCATGGATTCATGCTATGTTCATTACGATGCGAAATAGGTGTCTTCCCGTCAGAATAATATACTGGTGAGTTTATTGCATTATAACCGAAAAGCGATCCCCATAAATCCTCATCTCCTAATCCCGGGCTATTGCGTTTAGTCAACGAACCAGATACGCCTACCTTCAAAAGGGTTGTTTTCGTTATATCAATGTCTGTATTTAAGCGATAATTCCAACGTTTGTAGTTAGCGTTCGTATCATAATCCTTTTTTAATGTATCGTCAGTTTTATACATTCCTTGGTCTTCAACATAGCTTGCTGAAACATAATAACGCGCAGTTGTTCCACCGCCATTGATATTTAAATTGGCACGATAACTCCATGCACCATCTTTCAGAATTAGGTCTGACCAATCAACGTTGGGATACATATCAGGGTCAAGTCCCAAGCGCATAATTTCTAGTTCTTCTGGTTGATAAACTACTCCTCTATTACGAGTTACATTAGCTTCATTCATTAAATTGGCATATGTCATACCATCTACAAATTTTGGCGTCATGGTGCGAGTATTATAGGACGTTTCTACTTTAGCGTCAATATTCACTTTGCCAGCTTTGCCATGTTTGGTAGTAATTAATACAACGCCATTAGCTCCTTTTGAACCGTAAATGGCTGTAGCAGAGGCATCTTTCAGAACAGTAAAAGATTCTATGTCTTCAATATTGATTTCATCCAAATTGTTACGTTCAAACCCATCAACTAGAATGTAGGCACTGTTACTTGCTCCAAAAGTTGAAATACCACGAATCCAAAATTCAGAGGTGTTTTTTCCCGGTTGTCCAGAGGTTTGTCGAGCAATAATACCAGGAACATTACCTGCTAATGTATTGGAAAGATTGGATGAAGAATAACGTTTCAGATCTCCCACATTTACATTAGTGACAGCTCCAGTTACAGTTAGCTTCTTTTGAGTTCCCATACCTGTTACAACAACCTCATCTAATGCACTAGCTGCCGCTTCTTGCATTTTTACGTTTACTACACGTTGTTCCTTTACCAGTATTTCTACATTCTCATAACCGATATATGTGAATAGTAATTTGTGATAAGTTTCCATTTTGATACGATAATGTCCATTTATGTCGGTTATAGTTCCCATACCTGGCATATCTTTTACTGTGATATTCACTCCAATCATCGGTTCACCGTTCGTATCAGTGACAGTACCAGTGACGGTTACGGTCTCCTGTGCATAAATGGCTACAGAGAATCCGATCAACATTAAAAATGTTATTATAAAGTTCTTCATACTATTGAATTTATCATAAAATTAATTATTCGTTTCGTCAGCATTTGTTTCTTCTTTTTCCATTGAAATTGTGCGAATTTTGCGACCTACAGTATCTAATATGTAGAATGTATTAGTCCCTGGGTCATAGGTAAAACCTGTCGGATCGCGGAAACGTGCTACTTCACGTAAATCACCATCTTCAGTCCCCCAGAAGTTGTTATCTGTAACTGAAGTGCTATTTCCACGTCCCGCATAGGTCTTTACAATGCCTTCTGGAGTCATTAAGCGAACGCAGTGGTTTCCTTTTTCAGTAAAGTAAAAATCGTAATGATCTGATCGTCCTTCTTTTACATATTCATCATTCAAAACAAATACTCCTTGATCTGGAGTGTTCATACGAGCATCAGTACCAACTGCATCTACCCAATCGGCTTTTCCTCTTGCGCCAGCTACAACATACGGGAAAACGAATCGTTTATTAGCTTTGTCATAATCAGTTCGTAAAATATAATGCTGATTGCGAACAACAATATAAGCATATTCACCTTCAGGATGAATATAAATGCGGTATTCCCAACTAGGATCAGCAACAGTATATAGTAACTGAAATTGATCGTTTGATACGACTTTAGGATCCCAAGCTAACCCACTTTTAATTGTTTCAAAGTAGTCATTTAAATCCAAACGGTATAGTTGCCCTTTATCATAACTATTGAAATACAATTCTCCATTTTTAGGGTGTATTGAGGCACCATTACATTGTTTATAAGCAGCTAATTCCTGTGTATTACAGTCATTGTCAAAAGTCCCTTTTGAGTTACGTTCAATAATGTAAACACTTTGGCTTCTTTCTTGCTGACCATCAAAATCTACAGCTACAATCATATATTTTTTATCAATAGTGAAATCGAGACTGCGTAAACGGCTATTCGGCAAACTGGAATTGTTCATTGGTGAAGAAAGTGTGCGATTTTCTAAATCTATTAATTGTATTTCTTTCTTACCATCATAACATACATATAAGTGATTGGGATTTGCTGGATCAAATTTTAAAAATCCATCATTACGGAAACCTGCACAAGTTTCAAATGGGCCATCTTTCCAACCTTGATCATCATTATTATTTCGATAACCGCATAACGTTCCGACAACCATCTTTTTTTGGTAAACAAAAGAAGTACTTGCAGTAGCCACTTGTACATTTTCTCCTTCTCCTACTGAGACTTTTATTTCTCCAGAGAAAGCACCTGAAGGTACAAAACAGTAAAGAGAAGTCCCTTGAGTACTAATGATTGTAGCATCTTTACCACCAATATTAACCTTTACGAGTGAAGGATCTGCTCCAAAGTTCTCACCGTAAATAACTATCTTTTGGTAAGCTCCTCCTTCTTTAGGTGTGAAATCCGATATAACTACAGGTTTCGATGGATCGAAAGCTGCTACACTCATTTTATCATCATCTTTACAGCTTATAATGCAAAGAGCAATAAAAGTCAACATCATCCACTGAATGTGCTGACAGCAACTTTTTGTGTTACTTTTCATTTTCATAATACTACATTTGAATTTAAAGGTAAAATATTCATTTTCATACATTTAATTATTTAAGACTTTATCTAGTAATACTTTCATCCAATAACCGCCGATTACTGACCGGGCTTTAAAGCCTACCCATTCACCGCTATCTGTGTGATGCCAGTCGCTGATGGGTACCCGTGAAGTAGTTTCATTGATATATTTATAGAGAGGGTTTATGAACTTTTCAAAAGTAGCCTGATCCGGAGACATAGTTGCAGTCCAAATTATCCAGTCAGACTTAGTATACTCTTTGCGGGAGTCCAATGGCAATCCATAAGGATTCTGTTTCGTCAAATAGTAACTTACTTCCTTGTCGATTACATTATTCGGGAATAAATTCAGATCCCACATTTTGTCCCAGATCATATTATACTTCTGGCTCCAGGTATTCTCACGATCGAAAGCAAGACGGTAGTGATCACCTTCATTTGCCATTTCTTCCCATTTCACCGCCATTTTCTTGGCTATACCTGCATATTTCTCTGCAACATCATCTAAACCAAGCATATGCGCCATTTCGCTATATCCGGCTATACCCATGATCGCTTTCACCGAAAGATTGGCATTATGAGCCCAATGACCGGCGAAGTCATCAGTGCATAATTGGTTCTCCGGGTCCTGTCCAAACCGTAGATATCCTGTCTAATATTCTATAAATAAGAAAGTTACATCGATTGATATTGTA